>JAEUJG010000084.1 GCA_016794765.1 Spirochaetaceae bacterium
TGGAGGACCGTCCGGATCGTCACCGAAGGCTTCGGGGCCGGCCTCGTCCGCGTCCTCGACGGCCTGGCCGAAGGCGACACGCTCAAGGTTCCGACCGGCGCCGGGGAGCGGCGATGAGCTCCCCGACCGCGCCGGGCCTCCCGCCGGGCCTCCCGCCCGAAGCCCGCCCCGCCGTGGAGCTCGAAGCCGCCCGCCGCCACTACGCGATGGGCGACACCGTCGTGCGGGCCCTGGACGGCGTGAGCTTCCGGATCGGCCGCGGCGAGCGCGTGGCCATCATGGGTCCTTCCGGCTCGGGCAAGTCCACCTGCATGAACCTCATCGGCTGCCTGGACCGCCCCACGGGAGGCAGGGTCCTCCTCGACGGCGTCGACACCGCGGGCCTCCGCGACGACGAACTCGCGGCCCTGCGAAACCGCGTGATCGGCTTCGTCTTCCAGCAGTTCCATCTCCTTCCCCGCCTCGACATCGCGCGCAACGTCGAAATTCCCCTGTTCTACGCGGGCGTCCGGCCCGCGGAGCGGCGCCGCCGGGCCCTCGCGGCCCTGGAGCGCGTCGGCCTCGCGGACCGCGCCCGGCACCGGCCGGCCGAGCTTTCGGGCGGCCAGCGCCAGCGCGCCGCCATCGCCCGCGCCCTCGTCGCCTCGCCCGCCGTCCTCCTGGCCGACGAACCGACGGGCGCGCTCGACAGCGCGACGGGCCGGACCGTGCTCGGCCTCTTCGACGAGATCAACGCGGCGGGCACCACCGTGATCCTCGTGACCCACGATCCGGAGGTCGGCCGCTCCTGCCCCCGCGTCATCCGGCTCCGCGACGGGCTCCTGGAGGAAGCGTGATCGGCGAATCCCTCCGCATGGCCTTCGAAAGCTTCGCGGGCAACCGGCTCCGCGCCGCGCTGTCCCTTGTCGGCGTCGTCATCGGCGTGGCGAGCGTCGTGGCCGTCACCGCGCTCTCGGAAAGCGGGGCCGCCGACGTGCGCCGGCAATTCGAGGCCTTCGGCCTCGACGCCGTGCAGGTCTTCTCGAACGGGAACGCCGGCGCGGCCGTCAGGCTCGACGAGGCCCTCGCCGACGAAATCCTGCGCGCCTTCCCCGAGACCAAGGCGGTCCTCCCCAAGGCCACCCTGCCCGGCTCCCTTTCCAGCGCGGCCGGCAGTCCCGCCGGGAGCGTCGTCGCCGTCGACTCGCGCTATTTCGCCGCGATGGACGCCAGGGTCGCGCTCGGCGCCGCCTTCAGCCCCTCCGACGAGTACCGCGCCCGGCCCGTCGTCGTCCTCGGCGCAGGCCTCGCGCGCGAGCTTTTTCCCGAAGGCTCGCCGATCGGCAAGACCGTCTCCTTCTCGGGCGACAAGCTCGCCGCGACGCTCCAGGTCGTCGGCGTCCTCGAGGCCAAGGAATCCCGCTTCATGGACGACTGGGACCGCGGCGCCTTCCTCCCCTTCAGGACGGCCGCGCTCCGCTACTTCGGCGGCCTCGAACCCCAGGTCCTGAGCGTCGTGGCCCGCGACCGCCGCCGCGTCGTGGCCCTCGGCGAGGATTTGCGCCGCTTCTTCCTGGACCGGAGCGGCGATCCCGAGGCCTTTTGGATCAGCTCCCCCAAGGAGTGGGCCGAGGAGAACGAGAAGATGATCCGCTCCTTGAGCCTCCTCCTGGGCGGCGTGGCGGCGATCAGCCTCCTCGTCGGCGGCATCGGCATCATGAACATCATGCTCGTTTCGGTGACGGAGCGGAAGCGGGAGATCGGCGTCAGGAAGGCCCTCGGCGCGACGCGGCGCCACATCCGCGCCCAGTTCATGGTCGAGGCCGCCGTCCTCACCCTTTCGGGCGGCGTCCTCGGCCTCGCCCTCGGCATGCTCGCCGCCCTCCTGGCGGTGAAGGGCTTCGGCTGGGCCTTTGTCGCCAGCCCCGGCACCGCCCTCCTCGCGATGGGCGTCTCCGCGGCCGTCGGCCTCTTCTCGGGCATCTATCCCGCGGTCCGCGCGGCCCGCCTCGATCCCGTGGAGGCCCTGGCGGCGGAATGAGCCGCCGCGATCGGGGCGCGGCGGCCCGGACTAGGCGCGGTATTCGAGCCAGCGCCCCCGCCCGGCCTCCACGGCGTCCCGGAGGCCGCGCTCGGTCCTCGTAAGGGACGCGTTGCCCGATTTAACCTCGACGAAGACCACCTCCTCGACCTTGCCGGCGGCGGCGCCGCGGAAGACGAGGAAGTCGACCGGCTTGCCGATAAAGCGGCATTCGGTGGGATCGAAGGGAAAGCCCGGCATCCAGGGCACGAGCTGCTCGGCCGCGAGGCCGCCGAGGACGGCCCGCGAGCGCTTCACGGCGTCGTCGCGCTCGGCGGCCACCCGACCGGCCAGGCCGCGCTCGGCCTCGAGGCGGCCGGAACGCCGGCCGAGGGCGAGGCCGAGGAGCAAGGCCAGGGCGAGGAGGACGGCCGCCGCGAGTATCGCCGCGGCGACGAAGGCCGGTCCGTAGGTGGTGGGTTCGGGCATGCCGCGAAGTCTAGCCTCCCGGGGCCGCCCCTTCAACAGGGGGGCCCCGGCCGCCTATACTGGAGGCATGCCCTTCCTCATCGCCGGCCCCGCCGACCTCGCCGCCCGCGGCCTCGCTCCGGGCGACCTCGACGCCGTCTTCGTCACGGGCGACGCCTACGTCGACCACCCCTCCTTCGCCATGGCCCTCCTCGGCCGCCTCCTCGAGGCCGAGGGCTTCAGCGTCGGCATCCTGGCGCGCCCCGATCCCGACGACACGGCGGCCTTCCGCCTCCTCGGCCGGCCCCGCCTGGCCTACCTCGTCGCCGCCGGCGCCCTCGATTCGATGGTCTCCTCCTACACGGCGAACAACAAGCCGCGCTCGGAGGACGACTACGCGCCGGGCGGCCGACCCGAGCTCTGCCTCCGCGGCGACGGGACGATCGGCCCCGGCAAGGCCGGCAGGCGGAACGCCCGCCCCGACCGCGCGACCATCGCCTACGTCGCCAAGTGCCGCGAGGCCTTCAAGGGCGTCCCCGTCGTCCTGGGCGGCGTCGAGGCCTCGCTCCGGCGGCTCGCGCACTACGACTACTGGTCGGACAAGGTGCGGCGCTCGATCCTCCTCGACGCCAAGGCGGACATCCTCGTCCACGGCATGGGCGAGCGCGCGTTGCTCGACATCATGCGCGCCCTGGCCGCCGCGCGCGCCGTCGGCGCGGATCCCGCGGAGGCGGTCGCCGGCCTCCGCGGCATCCGCGGCACGGCCTGGCGCTCGGGGAGGCGCCCCGAACTCGAGCCGGGCGGCTTCGTCGAGCTTCCGTCCTACGAGCGGGTCGCCGCCGACCCGGAGGCCTTTTCCGAGAGTTTCCGCCTCCAGTACCGGAACTCCGAGGCGGCGTCCGCCCTGGCCCTCCTCGAGGAATCCGGCGGCCGCTTCGTCGTCCAGGAGCCGCCCGCGGCGCCCCTTGGCGGCGCGGCCCTCGACCGGCTCTACGAACTGCCCTACGAGCGCGCGCCCCATCCGATGTACGAGGCTTCGGGCGGCGTGCCCGCACTCGAGGAGGTGCGCTTCTCCCTCGTGTCGAGCCGCGGCTGCTACGGCGGCTGCGCCTTCTGCGCCATCGCCCTCCACCAGGGCCGCTCCGTGACGGCGCGGAGCCGGGACTCCCTCGTCGCGGAGGCCCGCGTCCTCGCGGCCCTGCCCGGTTTCAAGGGCTACATCCACGACGTCGGCGGTCCGACCGCCAATTTCCGCGGTCCCGCCTGCGCCAAGATGGGGCGCGAGGGTCCGGGGGGCGGCGCCTGCGTCGACCGCCGCTGCCTCGCGCCGGAGCCCTGCCCGAACCTCCGGCCCGAACACCGCGACTACCTCGAACTCCTCCGCGCGATCCGCGCCGTGCCGGGCGTCAAGAAGGTCTTCGTGCGCTCGGGCATCCGCTTCGACTACCTCATGCTCGGCGGCGACGGGCTCTTCCGCGAGATCGTCGCCCACCACGTCTCGGGCCAGCTCAAGGTGGCGCCCGAGCACGTCTCCGACAAGGTCCTGGCCCTCATGGGCAAGCCCTCCCGAGCCTCCTACGAAGCCTTTTCAAAGCGTTATGCGGAACTGAACCGCGAGCTCGGGCTCCGGCAGTACCTCGTGCCCTACTTCATCTCCGCGCACCCGGGCGCCGGACTGCCCGAGGCTATCGAGCTCGCCGAGCACCTCCGCGATACGGGCTTCGTGCCCGACCAGGTCCAGGACTTCTACCCGACGCCCGGCACCCTCGCGACGGCCATGTACCACACGGGCGCCGACCCCCTGACGGGCGAAGCGGTCCACGTCGCCCGGGGCGCCCGCGAGCGGGCCATGCAGCGGGCCCTGCTCCAGTACACCAAGCCCGAGAACCGGGAACTCGTGCGCGAGGCCCTCCTCGAGGCCGGACGCCGCGACCTCGTCGGCCGCGGCCCGAAGTGCCTCGTGCCCTAGAACGCGGGCGCGGGCGGACGCGGGCGGGCGCGGGCGGACGAACGCCGACGAAAAAGGCGGCCCTTCGCGGGGCCGCCTTTTGTTTACGCGGGACGCGCGGTCAGCGCCGCTACCGGGGCTTCGCGCCGGGACCGGAACCGGAACACCCGGCGCAGCCCTCGCAGGAGGAACAGGCCGAAGCGCCGCTCCGCGACGAGTCCCCGGCGGCGCCGCTTGCATCGGAGCAACAGGACGGCGCCTTCCCGCGGATCGCCCTGAAGGCCCGCCGGGCGACGAAGGCCGCGGCCGCCGCGACGACGAGGGCCACGAGCGCCAGGTCGAGGGAGCCGCTCATGCCAAGGCTCCCGCCAGGACGCCGACCTGGTAGACGGCGAAGCCGAGCGTCCAGCCCACGCCGAGCATGAAGGCCACGGCGAAGGCGAGCCACTTCCATCCGAGCTCGGCGCGGATCGTCGCGAGGGCCGCGAAGCAGGGCGGTATGGCCAGCGTGAAGAGCATCAGCACGAATGCCACGAGGGGATTGAAGACCGGATCGGCGCGGAGCGCGGAGCGGAGGCTTTCGCTTTCCTCCCCTTCCTCGCCGCCGGCGCGGTGCAGGATGGCGAGCGTCGAGACGACGACCTCCTTGGCCGCGAAGCCCGTGACCGTCGCGACGCCGATCTTCCAGTCGAAGCCGAGGGGCCGGAAGACGGGCTCGATGAGCTTGCCGAGGCGGCCGGCGTAGCTCCGGGACAACGCGGTCTCCCGCAGCGCCATCTCCAGCGCCGCCTCAACCTCCCGCTCCGCCGACTCGGGCGCGGCGCCGACGGCGGGGAGCCCGGCAGCGATGTCCGCGCGCAGCGTGGCGAGCTCGGCCTCCGTCGGCTCGTAGGCCGGAAAGGTCGTGATCGCCCAGATGAGGATCGAGGAGGCCAGGATCACCGTGCCGGCCTTCTTCGCGTATTGGGCCGTCTTTTCCCCGACGTGCCAGAGGAGTCCGCGCAGGGTCGGCGCGCGATAGGGAGGCAACTCCATGACGAAGGGCGTCGGATCGCCGCGCAGCACCGTCTTCTTGAGGACGAGGGCCGAGAGCAGGGCCAGGGCGACGCCGATAGCGTAGATCAGGAGCACGACGTTCGCCGCCCGCTCCGGGAAGAAGGCCGCGGCGAGGAGGACATGGACCGGCAGCTTGGCGCCGCAGCTCAGGAAGGGGATGACGAGGATGGTCACGACGCGGTCCCGGGGACTCTTCAGCGTCCGGGCCGCCATGATCGCCGGCACCGAACAACCGAAGCCGAGCATCATCGGGAAGACCGACTGGCCGTGGAGGCCGAAGGCGTGGAGGAGGCGGTCGGTCGCGAAGGCGGCCCGGGACATGTAGCCGATGTCCTCGAGCACGGAGAGGAGGAAAAAGAGGATCACGATCAGCGGCACGAAGGAGAAGACGCCGCCCACGCCCCCGATGACGCCGTCCACGACGAGGGAGTTGAGCGCCCCGGCCGGGATGGCCGCGCCGACGGTTCCGCCGAGCCAGGAGAAGAAGCCTTCGAGCCAAGCCATGGGATAGGCGCCCAGGGCAAAAGTCAGCTGGAACACGCCCCAGAGGACACCGACGAATATCGGCAGGGAAAGGTAGCGGTTCATGATCACCCGGTCGATCGCCTCGGTCAGCGAAAAGTCGGTCTTGGCCTTGATCGTGACCGCCTCGCGGGCCGCGCCGCGGATGTAGCCGTAGCGCCGTTCGGAGACGACGATCTCGGCGTCCTTGCCGTAATGCTTTTCGATCCACGCG
>JAEUJG010000131.1 GCA_016794765.1 Spirochaetaceae bacterium
GGGAAGGCGGCGGCCGCGGGGCTATTCTCCGTCACGCGGCCCGGCGAACAACGCCGGCCGCCCAAGGAGAACCCGATGCGAGAAGACCCGATGAGTCACTACGGCACCTGGTGGGCCGTCGCCCTCTGGATCGTCATGTACGCCGCCTTCCTCCTCTTCGTGCCCTTCTACAAGAAGGCCGACCGGAAGCCTGCCGGGGCCTTCCTGGCCTTCATCGTCGCCTTCGCGCTGGAGATGTTCGGCGCGCCGCTCTCCCTCTACTTCGTGATGTGGGCCTTCGGCCGGACCCTCCCCGAGGGCGTCCTCTGGGGCCACACGCTCTCGGGCTTGGTCGGCGACGCGGGCGTCCTGGTCGCCGTCGCGGCGACCCTGGCGGGCGGCGCCCTCGTCATCGCCGGCTGGGCACGGATCCACCGCGAGTACTGGAGCAAGGAGGAGGGTCAGGGGAAGCTCGTCCGCGACGGTCTCTACCGCTGGATACGGCATCCCCAGTACACGGGCTTCCTCGTCATCTCCCTCGGCGTCCTCTGCGAATGGGCGACGCTGCCCCTTCTCCTCCTCTGGCCCGTCCTCGTCGTCCTCTACACCCGCCTGGCCCGCCGCGAGGAGGCGGAGATGGCCGAACGCTTCGGCGAGGAGTGGAGGCTCTACGCCGCGGAAACGGGCAGGTTCCTGCCGCGGCTCCGGTTCGCCGCGCGAAGAAGCTCGTAGGGGCCTACGGGCCCGGCTACGACGAATGTCACATTGGATCGAGCGGCTTTTTGCCCTGGTTTTCAGCACGAGCGGGCGCGCCTCGACGGCCCCTCGAACGAGTCCATCGGACCATAAGGAGCATCAATCGTGAAAGAGCATGTCATGAATCGGCCCGCCGCGGCGCGGGCCGTCTTCGCCGCGACCCTGACCCTCGCCTTCGCCCTCCTTCCCACGGCAAGGGCCGGAGCCCTCACCTGGGATTCCTACGCCGAGGCCGGAATCGGCCTCTCGCTCGCGGGGGGCGTCGCGAGGCCAATCCTAAGCCTCGACTCGGGCATCATGCTCGGGGGCTTCGAGTTCGGCACCTATCTCGCCGCCCTGCCCCTCGAGTTCGGCAGCCCCGACCTCGTGGGAGCCGCGGCCGTCTACTACGGCGGCACGGTAGGCAAGACCTTCGGCGCCGAGGGCGAGATCAAGCCCTTCGGCAGGATCGGCCTTGGCGGCGCGGTCCGTGAGCGGGCCGACTCCGAGGGAGGATACGACGGCGACGGCGCCGACAGGTACTTCTCGGTTTCCTTCGTCCTCGGCGCCGAGATTCCCGTGGGCGGCCGCTGGTCGCTGAGGCCCTGGGCCGCCTATCGCCTCTCACCCGACGGGAAGGACTACCAGGGCCGTTCCCTCTCGGGGCCGGACTTCGGCCTCGCCGTCAGGGCGACCTGGGAAACGACCATCCGCTGAAGCCGGCCGGCGCGCGGCGCTCCGATGAGGGGGCCGCGCGTCAGGCGCGGAGCCGGTTGATGAGCTCGACCCTGGAGCGGGCGCCAACCTTCCGGTACAGGTTGTAGATGTGGGTTCGGACCGTCGCCGCCGAGATGCCGAGCTCGGCGGCGATTTCCTTGTTCGCCAGGCCCCGCGCGATCAGGAGGGCCATGTCGAGTTCGCGGGCGGTGAGGCCCAGGGCCTTGGCCGTCTCCTCCGGCACGGTGCCGAGAACCGGTCCCGCGCCGTCCCCGCGCTTGAGAGAGCGGGCGAAGCCGACGAGGGCGACCGCGTTCCAGCCGAGGTAAAAGAGATAGTCGAGGGACAGCGGCTTCCAGGGTTGGACTCCCGCCTGGTTCAGGCCCCATTCGGCGAAGCCGAGGGGCGCGAAGGCGAGGGCGCAGATCCCGTAACCCCTGAGGAGGGTCTTGATGGAAGGCCGCTCCTCCCTGGCCGACGCGCCCAGGGCGACGAAGCCGAAGGCGGCTATCGCGAGGCCGGTGAGGAGATAGCCGCCCAGGTGCCACTCGGGCGAGGAAAGCACGCTCCCGGCCGCGGCCGATCCGCGAAACTCCACGACCGCGAGGCCGACGCTCGCCGCGGTCTCGACCACCACGAGGGCGGCGAGCCCCTGCGCCGCGAGGCCGGGCCCCTTGCTGCCGCCCGCGGGTTCGAGCCTCCGCGCGATCGCCACCGCGAGGAGGTAGATCGAGCCGTTCACGAGCGACGAGACGAGACCGAAGGCGAGCTCAAGACCGGGCCCGATGCCCCGGACTCCCCGCCCCTCGCCGTGAAGGACATTGCCCATATAAAAGTACACGCCGACGAGGGCGAGGCCCAGCACGAACAGGATCTGGAAGGCGAGGAAGAGGCCGAGGAGACGCTCTCCCGAACGGATTCGCAGGAAGACCAAGGCGGCCGCGCCCATGAAACCCGTCGAGAAGAAGAAAACGTAGAAAGCGAGAATCAGGTGTTGCATGGCGGGGTTACGCGTCCTTTCGGGGCCATCGGGCCCGGACTGCCGGTTCAGGTTTCCATCCTAACCTGAAAGGCCGCGGCGGCCAAGGTCGCCCGCGCCCACCGGAGCCGCCGATCTCCCAAGTCATGGACTCCGGCCGCGGCGAGGAACGATACTGTAGGCACAAGGGGCGACGCGTCGCGCCGCGGCCTTGCGAACAGGAGGCGGCACATGGACGGAAACAAAGCGGCGACGCCGACCGGCGCCGGCCCCGACAAGAGACGGATCCTCGCGGCGACCCTGCTCCGCTTCGCGGTCGCCATCCCGACGCTCGGCGCCCTCGTCTTCGTGCCGGCGGGAAGCCTGGCCTACCGGAACGGCTGGCTCTTCATCGCCACGATCCTCGCCCTGATGGCGGCGGCGCTCGTCTTCCTCTTCCGCAAGGACCCGACCCTGCTCGAAAAACGGCTGAAGACGCGCGAAGGGCAAGACCGGCAAAAGCTCCTCGTAAGCTTGAGCGCCCTCGCCATCGTCCCGGTGTTCGTCCTGCCGCCCCTCGATTGGCGCTTCGGATGGTCGCGCGTTCCCGTCTGGATCGTGGCGGCGGCAACCCTGGCCCTCGCCGCGGGCTACGCGCTCTTCATCGCCGTCCTGCGGGCCAACTCCTTCGCCTCCCGCGTCATAGAGGTCCAGGAGGGCCAGAAGGTGATCGACTCCGGGCCCTACGCCCACGTCCGCCACCCCATGTACTCGACTGCCATCCTCATCTACTTCGCGATCCCCCTGGTCCTCGGCTCCTGGTGGGGACTGGTGCCGGCCCTCGCCATCCCGCCCCTCCTCGCCCTGCGCGCGCGGAGCGAGGAAGCGTTCCTCCGTAAGGAGCTGCCCGGCTATGCCGAGTACGCGCAACGCGTTCGATGGCGCTTCCTGCCCC
>JAEUJG010000200.1 GCA_016794765.1 Spirochaetaceae bacterium
CTTGGGGGAAAAGAGCTCGATGTGGAGGCTGCCGGGAGCAGGGGTCTTGGCCAGGAAGAGCCAAGCCACGGCACCGATGAGCGCCAAGGCGAGAATGCCGAACTGGAAGAAATCGGTCCTGAGGACGGATTTCTGGCCGCCGATCAGGGTGTAGACGAGAAGGAAGAGGGCGGCGGCCACGACGGCCCAGAAGTGGCTGAGGCCCGTCATCGTCCCGATCACCTTGCTCGCCGCCAGGAACTGGCCCGCCGCGATGCCCGTCCAGGTGAAGACGATGATGGCGGCGACGAGCTTCCTGACGGCCTTGCCGCCGAGCTTTCCGGCCAGGTCGGGCATCGTGAGCGCCTCGGACTCGCGGACCCGCCGCGACAGGAATGCGCCCTGGAGGAAGTGGGCGAAGGCGCCGGCCGCGACGAACCAGAAGGCCGCGAAGCCGAGGTTGAAGGCCTTGCCGACCGTGCCGATCGTGATGCCGCCGCCGATGGTGGAGGCGAGCATTGACGCGATGATGAGGTAGCGGGGCTGCTTCCTGCCGGCGACGAGGAAGTTCTCGAAGCTGTCGTTGTATTTGAGGCTGAGGAGGGCGATCGCCAGGAGGGCGATGCCATAGATGATGAGGAACCAGACCATGTTCCACTCCTTCGTAGGACGCTAGGTGTTGGAAATAGGACGCTTTGCATAGTGTCCTATTTCCGACTCGTACAATAGCGAAAGCAGGACGCTTGGTCAAGAGAAAAGCCCCGGACCTTGGCGGCTCCGGGGCTCTGGTTGCATTTACGGGACGCGACGCCGCGGCGGCGCCGGTTTTCCCGGCGGGTCCGGTATTCCCGGCGCGACCGGTAGTCCCGGCTCGGCTCGACGCGCGGGGCTGTCGCGGCTAGGCTTCGGCGTCGTCCTTCCCGACGGGCGAGAAGGCGACGGGTTCCTCAGCCGCGCCGCCGGCGATCATCGCGGTGAATTCGCCGTCCTCGATCACTTCCTTTTCAAGGAGCCGCGCGGCGATGCGGTCGAGGAGTTCCCGCTTGCCGGCGAGCAGTTCGAGAATCCGGTCGTAGCGCGCGGCGACGATCCGCGCGATTTCGTCGTCGACGTAGCGCTGGGTCTCTTCGCTGTATTCCCGCTGCATGAAGGCTTCCGAATGCCCGCCGAGGACGCCGGCTCCCCGCTTGGTGAGGGCCACGTTCCTGAAGCGCTCCGACATGCCGAAATCGGTGATCATCCGCCGGGCGATGTCCGTGGCCCGCGTCAGGTCGTTGGAGGCGCCCGTGGAGACGCGGCCGAAGGCGACCTCTTCAGCCGCGCGGCCGCCGAGGAGGACGTCGATCTGGCCGAGGAGCTCCTCCTCGGTGACGATGTAGCGGTCCTCGATCGGCAGCTGGAGTGTGTAGCCGAGGGCGCCGAACCCGCGCGGCACGATGGAGATCTTGCGGACCGGGTCGGCGCCCGGCGTGGTGGCGGCGGCCAGGGCGTGGCCGGTCTCGTGGTAGGCGATGGTCTTCCGCTCGTTGACGTTCATCACGCGGCTTTTCTTCTCGAGGCCGGCGACCACCTTTTCTATGGCGGCGTCGAAGTCGCCGTGGAGGACCTTCTTGCGCCCGCCGCGGACGGCCAGGAGGGCGGCCTCGTTGACGATGTTCGCGAGGTCCGCGCCGACAAAGCCCGGCGTGCCGCGGGCCACCTTGGCGAGGTCGACCGAGGGATCGAGCTTGACGGTCTTGGCGTGGATCCTGAGGATGGCTTCCCGCCCGACCAGGTCGGGCCGGTCCACGAGGACCTGGCGGTCGAAGCGGCCGGGGCGGAGGAGTGCGGGGTCGAGGACGTCGGGACGGTTCGTCGCCGCGAGGATGATGAGGCCGCTCGTCGCGTCGAAGCCGTCCATCTCGACGAGGAGCTGGTTCAGGGTCTGCTCCCGTTCGTCGTTGCCGCCGACGGGGCCGGTGATGCGGCTCTTGCCGATCGCGTCGAGCTCGTCGATGAAGACGATGCAGGGCGCCTTTTCGCGGGCCTGCTTGAAGAGGTCCCGCACCCGCGCCGCGCCGACGCCGACGAACATCTCCACGAAGTCAGCGCCGCTCATGCGGAAGAAGGGCACGGCGGCCTCGCCGGCCACGGCGCGGGCCAGCAGGGTCTTGCCCGTTCCGGGCGGTCCGACCAGGAGGACGCCCTTGGGGATCTTGCCGCCGATGTCCGTGTACTTTTTCGGGTTCTTGAGGAAGTCGACCACCTCGACCAGCTCCTCCTTGGCCTCGTCGACGCCGGCCACGTCGCCGAAGCGCGTCTTCACGTCGCCTTCCGCGACGATGGTCGCCTTGTTCTGGCCGAAGGCCAGGACGTTCGAGTTGGTGTTGCCGAGGCGCTTGAAGACGAGCCGCCAGATCAGGACCATAAAGGCGAGGGGCAGGATCCAGTTGAGCACGAAGGAAAGGACGGCGTTCCCCTCCCGGGAGGTGGCGGAATAGACGACGCCTTTTTCATCGAGGAGGGCGGTGAACTCCGGATCGAAGACGGGCACGGTCTTGACCGGGGGCCTGGTGGATTCCTGGCCGGGCAGGATCGTGACATTGCGCTTCGCCAGGTCCGTGTAGCCGGTATAATAGTTCGTGTCCATGTCGACGCGCTTGATCTCTCCCGACCTGACCTTTTCCTTGAACGCCGAGTAGGGGATTATGGTATCGTCAGCCTGGAAAAGGAAATAATTGAAAAGCGTGACCGCTAGGATCATGACGACTATGTAGCCGAGCGAGAATTTGAATTGCCAGCCGCCAAAGGGCGACGAGGGGGGCATGGGAGCTCGGCCTCCTCCCTTGAGGGGCGGCTTGCTGCTCTTTTTATTCCAGTCATTCTTGCTGCGGGGCATCGGTTTCTCCTTGCGGTACCTTCAAGGTAAGTATAATTCATCCGATCGGCTACCGTGCCGCCTTCCTTTG
>JAEUJG010000296.1 GCA_016794765.1 Spirochaetaceae bacterium
GAGGAGGAGGAGCACCGAGCCGAGACCGCCGCCCCAGAGCGGGGTGGAGGCGCCGGCGGCTTGTCCCGCGGCGTCCACCGCGGCGTAGGCGCCTTCGATACCGAAGAGGGACTTCATCCCGGCGTCGAAGCTCGCGGGAAAGGAGGCCTTGTCCTGGAAGAGGAAAAGCGCGACCACGACGGCGAGGCCGGCGTTGCCGATCCAGAAGCAATACTTCTGGACCTTGGCGTAGACCTTCATGCCCAGGGCGCTGACGAGGCCGACGAAGAGGCAGGTGAAGACGGAGACCGCGAACCATGCCGCGGGAGAGGCGGCCACGGAAAGCGCGAAATCCTTGAAGCCGAGGACGGCGGCGACGGGCACGAGGACGATGTGCCTGAGCATGTCGGCGTAGAGGGGGGTCCAGAGCCAGAGAATGAAGCACCAGCCGGCCATGGAGAGCACGTAGCCGACGCCGCCGCCGAGGATGCGGCTCTGCCAGACATAGTCGCCGCCGGCGCGGGGCATCGCCGCGATGAGGCCGGCGTAGACGACGACCTCGGCGAGGATGAGGATGGCGCCGATGATGATGGCGGGGGCCATCCCGCCCTTGAAGCCCCAGGCCTGGCTCATCGTGTAGAAGCCGAGGGTGACGAGGTTCACGGAAAAGAAGGCGTAGACGAAGGCGTCCGCCACCGACCAGGACCGTACGAGTCCGGTGGCCTTGCGGAGGAAGAGGTCGGGCTGTTGCGCCATGGATTCTCCTCGTGTTGGCGTTTGTTCCTAGCCTGTCGTCAGGACGTAGGAACGGATTCCCTTCTTGGGATCCAGATCGAAAAGCGCGCCCTGGAGCACGCCCTGTTCGTAGAGGCTGCCGGGATTGACGGCGAGGGTCTTTTTCACGCGTGCGATGCCCTTGGCCTCGTGGATGTGGCCGTGGAGCCCCAGGAGGGGGCGGCGGTCCTCCAACGCCGCGCGGACGGCGCTCGATCCGACCGGCACGGTGGACTGGCCGGCGTTCTTGATGGAAAGATCCTCGCCCAGTTCGGGCGCGTCGTCGAGGCCGGAGGCCCGGGGCGGGCAGTGGAAATTGAAGATCGCCCGCGAATAGTCGAGGCCGGGGGGCGCGAAGCGCGCGATGCGGGCGGCGAGGTCGTCCTCGTCCTCTTCGCGGTGCGTGTGCCAGGGGGTACGGTTGGACCATCCCGTGGAATAGAGGCTGAAGCCCTGGCCGAGGTCCAGGGCCTTGCCCTCGCCGTCTTCAACCCTGCCGGAAGCCGCGAACAGCGCGTCCACCTCGAAGGGATCGTCGTTGCCCGGGCAGACGAAGCAGCGCACGCCCTTCGGAAGCCGCTCCTCCGCCAGCTTGAGCCAGCGCTCGAGCGTCTCGAGGACGGCCTGCCTGAAGCGGGAGTCAAGGAGCGCATGGTCGGCGAGGAAGGCGTCGCGCTCGGCGACGCTCATCCGCACCGGGTAATAGCCCCGGCTCATGACCTGCTTTTCGAAGTCGAGCATCGCGCCCTCGCCCTCGAGTTCGTAGGCGGAGCCGAGGAGGGTGGCCCTGGCCTTTCCGTCCTCAAGGACGAGGGGGACGATCGCCTTGCCGGTCAGGTCGCCGCCGAGGACGAGGAGGTCGGCCTCGTAATACGCCGCCGATGCCAGGAATTTCTTCCAGCAGATATCTGAGCCGTGGATGTCGGTCGCGAAAAAAAGTCTCGGCATCATGAACCTTGTCGAAAAGGATGATTATGCGGTTTTTTTGTCAAAGACCGCAGCAAGTTACCGCCTACGGGGCGGGGTGTCAAGTTTCTGTTTTCTCACGGGACCGAAGAGTCCGATGCCCAGCCTTTCCCGTACGAGGGACAGGGTTCGCGCGAACTGGCCGAGGAGTCCATAGGCCAGGACGGCGAAGAACAACCCGACCGCGGCGACCCGGACCCAGGCGGGCAAGCCCGGGACCAGGATGGAGGCGAGGAGGAGGAGGTCCATCACGAGGAGGTCCGGATACCACAGGGGCGCCGCCAAGCCGACGAGCCGCGAGCGGAGCAGGTCCCCGATGAAGCGCGAGCCGGACAAGCCCATGAGGAGGCCGCCGACGAGGAGGGCGCCGCGGCCGAAGGTCTTTTCGGCGATCAAGGCCCAGACCGCGATCGGCGCCAGGGTCAGGAGTTCCGCGAGGATTTCGCGGCTCCAGGCCATGCGGCCGACGAGGAAACTGCGCATGCCCGTCGCGAAGGAACCGCCGATCGTGATCACCATGGCGATATAAATCGGCGGGACGCCGAGGCCGGGCAGGGGAAGGGCCCAGAAGTCATAGCCGACGAGCCACATCGAAACATAGGCGAGGAGCAAGGCGATCATGGCTTCTTCGCTGGAAATCGGACCGAAATGGAGCTGGTTGGTCATCTTGACCTCGCGGAGATTGGTCCAGTCCGCGAAAATGCAGGCCAACAGCGCGATGAAGAGCCAGGCGGAGGGCAGGACGGGAAAGGCCATGAAGAGTCCGAGGGGCACGAGGAAGATGTTGAAGGAATCGAACCAGTGGTCGACGAATTCGCCCAAGGGCCCCGAACTGCCGGTCCGCCGGGCCTGGATGCCGTCCATGGCGTCCAGACTGTGGTAAAAGGCGAGGGAGAGGGCCGCGAGGCCGAAGAGCCAGGGGGAGCGCTTCGCGGCGACGTCGATGGGGCCGACCACGAGTCCGCAGAGCAGGGCGGTGGCGAACCAAGAGCCGAGGTTGCCGACGATGCTCACGAGGTTGGCCGAGGCCTTGGCGGGGATGAGTTTGATGGCGAAGCGCCACCAGTACTTGAGGAGCCGGTCGACAAGGGACCTGTTGACGGAGCTGTACTGGTATTTGTAGATCCGGTCGGGATCCTCGTAGCGTTCCATGGCGAAACCTTTCCGTCCGCGGCGATTTCCGCGGCTCCACAAGGGCCGATCATATACCGAATCCGCGCTATTGGGCAATCGTTTACCGATGCGCGCGCGTCGCTTCCCGGGCAAACGAGCTTGCGCCGCGGCCCGCGCCTTCGCTATACTTCGGTACCTCCTTCTCCCGCGAAGGACGGACTATCCCATTTCGGAGGATCCCTATGAACGCCGCCCTGGAAGCGCTGAAGGAACGCGGATTCCTGCAGCAGTGCACCGACCTCGAGGGGCTCTCGAAGCTCATGGACGAAGGTCCGGTCACGTTCTACGAGGGCTGCGACCCGACGGGCCCCTCCCTCCACATCGGCCATATGGTTCCCTATTTCGCCATGCGGCACATGCACGCCGCCGGCCACCGCGCCATCGTGCTCATGGGCGGCGGCACCGCCCGCATCGGCGATCCCTCGGGCAAGACCACGATGCGCCAGATCATCAGCTACGAGGAGATCGACGCGAACACGAAGCGCTTCCTCGCCCAGATCGACAACTTCTTGAGGCTCGACGGAAAGACCATGTTCTCGGACAACAACAAGAACTGGCTGGCCGACCTCAACTACATCGACTTCCTCCGGGACATCGGCAGGCACTTCTCCGTCAACCGCATGCTCTCCTTCGAGGCCTACCGGCAGCGCATGGAGACGGGCCTCTCCTTCATCGAGTTCAACTACCAGCTCCTCCAGAGCTACGACTTCCTCCAGCTCTACAAGCGCCATGGTTGCCGACTCCAGATCGGCGGCGACGACCAGTGGGGCAACATCGTCGCGGGCATCGAGCTGATCCGCCGCGTGGAGGGCGCCGAATGCTTCGGCCTGACCTTCCCCCTCGTCATGACGAGCGACGGCAAGAAAATGGGCAAGACCGAGAAGGGTGCCATCTTCCTCGACCCGGCCATGACGAGCCCCTACGAGTTCTTCCAGTACTGGCGGAATGTCACGGACGCGGACGTGGAGCGCTTCCTCCTCATGTTCACCTTCCTCCCGCCCGCGGAATGCCGCGAGCTCGGCCGCGCCAAGGACGCCGGCATCAACCAGGCCAAGGAGCGTCTCGCCTGGGAGGTGACCGCCCTGATCCACGGCAAGGACGAGGCGGACAAGGCCCTTGCCGCCGCCAAGGCGGCCTTCGGCGGCGCCGCGGCCGGTGACGTTTCCCAGATCCCCTCCAAGATCTTGGCCCGCGCCGAGCTCGGAAAGGGGATGGGCGTCCTCGACCTCTTCGTGTATTCGGGCCTCGTGCCCTCCAAGAGCGAGGCTCGCCGGCTCGTGCAGCAGGGTGGGGCCGTCGTCAACGATCGGAAGATCGAGGATGAGAAGACCGTGGTCGATACCGGCTGGCTCGATGCCGAAGGTGCCCTGATGCTCCGGGCCGGCAAGAAGCGCGTTTTCCGCATCCTGACGGATTAAAGGCCCCCTTCCCGAAGGGCTGTTCCCTTTTTTGATCTTTTTGAGAAAACACCCCGCGCGGTACTTGTCAGGTTCCTCGCGGGGTGGTATATTACAGTCAATGTATATCGCTTCGCTGTCCACGAATCTCGCTCAGGATCGTCTAGCCGACCAGGTCGGGGCCAAAGTTCTTTCAATGGCCTTGAAGACCGTGGAAAGCTCGGGAGAATCCCTCTCGACAATCCTCAGGGCGACCGAGACAGTCTCCGATTCCGCCACAGGATCGCGCCTGGATACTTTGGTGTAACGTAGAAAAGACAGGCAAAAGGAAAGCCGCGGAATGGGCGGCTTTTTTGCATTTTAAAGCTTACTCCGCAACTCGTTGGGGCGTCCTTTGACGGCGTCTGGCGGCATGGTTCCTCGGCCCCAAGGCCAAAGGCGAACCTCATTCCCCCAGCTCCCTCTCGTATCCCAAGGCCTCGGCGCTCGGAATCCGTACGCAGAACCTTGTTTTCCCCGGCCTGCTTTCGAACACTATTTCGCCGCCCGACCTCTCCACGATTTTTTTGCAGATGCCCAAACCCAAGCCGATGCCCTCACCATGCTTCTTGGTAGAAAAGAAGGGCTCAAAGATCCTGTCCTGGATTTCCGGCGGGATTCCCGGGCCTGAATCGGTGAAAGCTACGATCATCCACCCATCATCCTTCCTGGTCTCTATCGTCAGGACCCCCGCGTAGTCCATGGCCTGCAAGGCGTTGTTCACCAGGTTCATCCAGACTTGGTTCAAGTCGTCCTTGCGCGCCCGGATCATGGGAGAAGCGCAAAAATCCCGCTTGACGGTGACACGGTATTTGATCTTGTTGTGGTATAGGGCCAAGATGCTCTCCAGTTCGGTGTGGAGATCGAAATAGCTCGCCGTTTCCTCTTCCTCTTGGTTGAGATGGCGACGCAGGGAGCTGATCACGTGCGTGGCCTTGGTCGTAGCCACCGCGATGATCTCTCCTGATCTTCTGAGAGAGGCGAGCTCCAGGACGATCGTCAGGACCGAATCCCTTTCTTCGGCCATGAAGAACGGCAAATAATCGGGCAACAATTCCTGAAGGCCCAACTCAGCTATCGCGTCGACGAGGACCCCGGAATCCGGTACTCCCGCCTCGGCCAGTCGCCGTTCAATGGATCTCCTGGTTTTTGGGTCTACCCGCGCGTTGAGATTCTTCGCGCCCTTCAGTCCGGCTTCGAGCAAGGCGCGCAGCCAGGCCGATCCCGCCTCGTCCAGTCGGGTAATACGCTCCGGCAGGCCGGGTAGAACCCTGTCCAAGGTATCGAGCATGGAATGATTGGCCGAAACCAGCGCTCCTATCGGGGTATTGAGCTCATGGGCCAAGCCGGCGGTAAGCTGCCCCAGCGCCGCCAGCTTTTCCGAACGCACAAGGCGGGCTTGGGCGGAGTTGAGGCTTTCGATGCTGAGCCGCAACTTGGAGTTGGCGCTTGTGAGCTCCGAATTGGACTCGAGCAATTCCCGGGTCCTGTCCTCCACTTTCCGTTCCAGTTCCTGGTTGAGCTGTAGGATTTTTTCCCGGGCCAGGATGCGCTCGGTCACATCGCGAAGAATCGCCTGGAGAAGATACCGGCCGCCCACCATTACGCGGTTCAGGTTGACCTCGGAGTGGAACCGTGAACCGTCGGGGCGACGGTGCATCCATTCGAAGAATTGCGGCGAACCGTTGTGGGCCGCCTGGATCATCTCGGCCGCCCGGACCGACGAAGCCTCGCCGTCCTGTTGCGTCACGGGAGAAAGATCCATGGGGGTACTGCCGATCAATCTCTCCCGGGGCAGTCCAAAGAGTTCCAAGGTCTTGTCGTTGCAATCCACGATGGTCGTTCCATCGAGGAGAAAGATCGCGTCGCCCGCGTTTTCGAAAATGCTCCGGTACTTGCTCTCGCTTTCCCGCAACACGGTCTGTGCCCGCAGGAGTTCGCGGTTCGCTTCTGATAGATGGAGCGTTGTTCGGGACACCCTGCGGCGCAACTGGATGTTCCAGAGCATGATGGCCGACAGGAGCGCCGCGGCGATCGCCGAGAGAAGGCCGATTTCCTTCCAGGGAAAGCCGCCAACCGTCGGCATTCCTCCCCAAACAGCCAAAATCCGATCTATCTCCTTTCGGGAGATGAGGGAGAAACCGTGACGCACGGATTCCAGGAGCTCCGGGCGCCCCTTGCGGACGGCCGCGTATTGGTTGTTGTTCCGTACCGCCGAGACGGACTGCCGAAAACCTTCGCCGCCGCCGACCTTCGCGAGATAATGGAGGGCGACGGGAGTATCGGCGACGAAGGCCTTGATCTCCCCGGCTACCGCGGATCGCGTCAGGGTTTCCATGTCGGGATAGGCCCGCAAGGTTAAATCGCCATAGCGGGTACGGAGCAACTCCTCGCTGCTGTCTCCCTGGATCACGCCGACCGTGAATCCGGCGAGATCCTCCAGCCGCTTGATTCCTTGGATCCGCTGGTCGAAAAAAACGCTGGAGGGATACGAGAACAAGGCTTGCGTGAAGTCGAAGGTTTCCTCGCGCTCCGGAGTGCGGAAAAGACCGCCCACGGCGTCCGCTCTCCCTTCCCGCACCGCGGCCAGGGCTTCTTCCCAAGCCATCAGGCGGAATTCGACCGGAATTCCGGTTTTTCGGCTCCATAGACGCCAAAGATCTATCGTGAGCCCACTCGGCATTCCTTCCGAATCAAGGAAGGCGAACGGGGCGTAGGCCCGGTCGTCGACGACGATGATACCGCCGGTCGCCTCTTTTTCCTCGGGCGCAGCGACGGCATTCGCGTCCGCCAAGGCAACAAGTGTCGTCAGCAGGGCCCAACGTCCCAAGAGGAGCAACCATGGCCTGAATGATCCAGCCTTCCGCGTCATCGTCCGTCCTGTGGCCTTTGCGCGCCGGGCGGGAACTTGCCCTTGAGCCGGCTCGGCGGGGACTGCCCTGGCCGCAAGGCTTCCCGCAACGGCACTTTCCATTCTTGCGGACTCCTCCCCGGCGGTCAAGGAAGGTCGGTCCCAAGGCCCCGCCTTGCCTTTCCCTTGGCTATTCGCTAGTCTTTTGACACCGCGCAATGCGAAAGGAGCGTACCGTGCTCAACGTAGACAAGGTCGAAAAGACCTACGAGACGGTGCGGGCGGTGGACGGGCTGTCGTTTGAAGCCCGACCCGGAGAGATCTTCGGGCTTATCGGGCCAAACGGCGCCGGAAAATCAACCACCATCCGCATGATCATGAACGTGATCGCCCCCGACTCGGGGACGATCCGCTTCGACGGCAAGGCCTTCTCCGAGGACATGAAGGCCAGGATCGGCTACCTTCCCGAGGAACGGGGCCTTTACAAGAAGGTGAAGGTGGAGGACATGCTCCTCTACCTCGCCGCCCTGAAGGGCGTGGACCGCGTGACCGCCCGGGCTTCAGCCTCGCGCTGGCTCGAGCGTTTCGACCTCGCCGAATGGAAGGGGCGCAAGGTCGAGGAACTCTCCAAGGGCATGGCCCAGAAGGTGCAGTTCATCGGCTCGGTCGTCCACGATCCCGACCTCGTCCTCTTCGACGAACCCTTTTCGGGCCTCGACCCCGTATCCCAGGACCTCCTCCTCGACGCCGTGCTGGACCTCAAGCGCCGCGGCAAGACCGTGCTCTTCTCGACCCACGTCATGGAGCACGCGGAAAAGCTCTGCGACCGCCTCCTTCTCGTCAGGAAGGGCCGCGAACTCATCGCCGGTCCCCTCGCCGAGGTGAAGGCGCGCTACGGACGGAACGCCGTCCAGGTCGAGTTCGACGGCGACGCCTCCTTCGTCGAGGCCCTGCCCTGCGTGGAAAGCGTCCGCGCCTTTCCACGTTGGCTAGAGGTGGCCCTCCGCGGTGACTCGCGACCCGACGAGCTTTTCGCCGCGCTGGCCGGCCGACTCGGCGTCCGGCGATTCCAGGTGATGGAGCCCTCGCTCCACTCGATCTTCGTGCGCCTCGTGGGCGGCGACAGCCCCGAGGCCGCCGAAGCGGACGCCTCGGGCTCCGTCCCGGGCCAAGGGGAGGCCCGCCGTGCCTAAGCTCTTCGCCATCATCCGGCACGAGTTCAAGCTCGCCGCCGCCAACAAGGCCTTCGTGATCCTCACGATCCTCGGCCCCTTCCTCATTCTCGCGATCACCGTCCTTCCCGGCCTCCTGAGCGCCAACCCCAAGCTCAGTTCGGGCGGAGCGCCCATCGCGCTCGCCGGCGAGGACCCGGAGGCCTCCGCCGTTCTCGGCGGGCTGGCTGACACGCTGGGAAGAAGCATCGTCGAAGTCGGCTCGGACGAGGCCGCCTTGGCCGCCGCCAAGGCGGGCGTATCGTCGGGAACCTACGGCGCCCTGGTCCTCCTCAAGGAGGATTGGGCCGAGTCGGGGGCGACGCTCTACACGAAGACCGGCACGGACGCCGTGCTCTACGGCGCCGTCGAAAAAACCCTCGACCAGGTGGCCAGGGAGCGGCGCATCGCCAAGAGCGGCATCGACCCGGCCCTGGCCCGCGAGCTGTCCCGGGGAGCGGAACTCGCCGTGATCAAGGTCGGCGCGGACGCCTCGGAGGAAGAAAGCGACGACGCCGGGTTCATGACGACCCTCTTCACGGCGATGAGCTTCGTCATGCTGATCTACATGACGACCCTCCTCTACGGCCAGCTCATCGGCCGCTCGGTGGTTCAGGAAAAGACCTCCAAGACCGTCGAGGTGATGCTCTCCAGCGTCTCCGCGCGGGAGCTCATGTTCGGCAAGATCCTCGGTCTCGGCCTCGCCGGCCTCCTCCAATACGGGGTTTGGGCGGCGATCGCGATGCTCCTGTCGAGCTTCGTGGCGCCGGCCCTGGGCCTCGCCGCGCCGCCGGCCGTCTCCGCGGCCAATCTCGGATGGCTCGTCCTCTTTTTCGTCCTGGCCTTTTTCCTCTACGCCTCGGGCTACGCGGCGATCGGGGCGGCCGCCGAGGACGAGCACCATCTCGGGCAGCTCGCCTGGCCCCTCCTCGTCTTCCTCATCGTGCCCCTCGTGATGATCTCGGCCTTCGTCATGAACCCGAACTCGGCCCTGTCGGTCGCGCTTTCGATCTTCCCGATGACGAGTCCCATCGTGATGCTCATCCGCATCCTCGTCTCGCCGCCCCCCGTCTGGGAGCTCGCGCTCTGCCTCGGCCTCCTCGTCGCGACCATCTACCTCATGGCCTCCGCCGCGGCCAAGATCTTCAGGGTCGGCATCCTCATGACGGGAAAACGTCACAGCTTCAAGGAGATGCTCCGCTGGATCGGCGCCCGCTGAGGCGTCGGAAATGAAACGGCCCCCCGCGTCGGGCGGGGGGCCTGTCCCGCGGAGCGGGCTCGCGGGCGCCGGCCTCGGGCCGGCTTATGTCCGCTCAGTGACCGTGCGCGCAGCCTTCGTGGTGCTCCGCGCCGTGGGCGTGGCAATTTGCGCCGCCCGCGAAGGGTTTGCCCGCCAGGTAGTCCTCCACGGCGGAGCGGGCCGGGCCGGCGGCGCCGCGCAACGTCTCGATCCCGAAGGATGAAAGGACGCGCACCGCGCCCTCGCCGATGTTGCCGGCGACGAGCTTGGTGACGCCCTTCCGCGCGAGCTCGCCCGAGATGCCGCTCTTGCAGCCGCACTCCTCGGGTGATTCGAGTTTTTCCTCGGCGACGATCTTGCCGTCCTCGACGGCGAAGAGCGAGAAATAGGCGCAGTGGCCGAAATGCGCGTCGACCTGGCCGTCGCGCGTGGGTACCGCTATCTTCATCGTTGTCTCTCCTTGCGTTTCCTTGATCGCGGGCCCGCCCTCGATCCTGAGGGCGTGGCCCAAGGCGAGCGCCGTGGCGACCTTCTTCCTGGCCGACTCGACGATCCTGCCGAAGGTCTGCCGGGACACGCCCATGCGCATCGCGGCCGCCTCCTGGTAGAGGCCCTCGTAGTCGGCGAGCCTCAGGGCCTCGAACTCGTCGAGTCCGAGGATGACCACCTCGAGGCCGCGCGCCGGAATCCCGGCGGGCTTCCAGAGCGCCGCCGCGGGCTCGCCGCCGACGCGGCGCTCGGAGAAGGGGCGGGGCATATCCTTAGTGTCCGCAGCCGCAGCCGCCCGCGGACTCTTTCTGGGAGCCCGAGCAGCCGTCGGAGCAGTCACCCGTGCAGCCGCAGCCCTCGCACTTCTCGTGCTCGCCGCCCGAGGCCGCGCGGTTCGCCTTCGCGGTCTGGATCACGGCGTCCGCCTTCTTCGCGGCCTCCAGGGCCGCGTCGGCGAAGGCCAGGGCCTCGGCCTTGAGTCCCTCGGGAAGCTCCGCCCAGCGGATCACGCCGCGTTGGGCGATCTCGGGCCTGAAGGGGAAGCGGCCGAGGAGGGGGAGGCCGCGGCGGTGCGCGCCGGACTTGCCGGCCTCGCCCGCGGCGAAGAGGGGGTGCTCCTTGCCGCAGCCCGGGCAGACGATGGTGCCCATGTTCTCGACGATCCCGAGGACGTGGGCCTCCGCCGCGTGGGCCATGCCGACCGCCTTCGCGACGACCATGGAGACCAGGTCCTGGGGCGTGGCGA
>JAEUJG010000016.1 GCA_016794765.1 Spirochaetaceae bacterium
AGGCGCTGGAGGGCCATGCGGTCCTTGGAGAGGTCGATGCCGGAATCCTTCTTGAACTCCTCGATGAGCCACTCCATGATGCGGCGGTCGAAGTCGTCGCCGCCGAGGTGGGTGTCGCCGTTCGTGGACTTGACCTCGAAGACGCCCTCGCCGAGCTCGAGGATGGAGATGTCGAAGGTGCCGCCGCCGAGGTCGTACACGGCGATGGTCTTCTCCTTCTTCTGGTCCTTGTTGTAGCCGTAGGCGAGGGAGGCGGCCGTCGGCTCGTTGATGATGCGCTTGACCTCGAGGCCGGCGATCTTGCCGGCGTCCTTCGTGGCCTGGCGCTGGGCGTCGTTGAAGTAGGCGGGGACGGTGATGACGGCCTCGGTGACGGACTCGCCGAGGTAGTCCTCCGCGGTCTTCTTCATCTTCTGGAGGATGAAGGCGGAGATCTCCTGCGGGCTGTAGGCCTTGCCGGAGATGTCGACGCGCACGTCGTTGCCGTTGTCGACGACGTGGTAGGGCACGAGGGAAGTCTCGCTGCCGACCTCGCCGAGGCGGCGCCCCATGAAGCGCTTGATCGAGTAGACCGTGTTCTCCGGGTTCGTGATCATCTGGTTCTTGGCGGGCTGGCCGACGACGCGCTCGCCCTTGCCGGTGAAGCCGACGATCGAGGGCGTGGTGCGCTGCCCCTCGGAGTTGGCGATGACGAGGGGCTCCCCGCCTTCCATGACGGCGACGCAGGAATTGGTCGTCCCGAGGTCGATTCCGATTATTCTACCCATTGCATCCGCTCCTTGCTTAACGCGGTATCAGTTGGTGGCTTCGGGGCCGGGTCCCGCGGTCTCGGCCGCGGCGCCGCCCGTGGTGGCATCGTTCGTTTGGCCGTCCGCCGCGGCCTGGGCCGCCGGATCGGGCATCCGCACCCTTACCTTGGCGGTGCGGACAATGCGGTCGTGGAGCTTGTAGCCGGGAAGGAACTCCGCGGCCACGACGGGCTCGGCCACGCTCCCCTGCTCCATGGCGACGGCCTCGTGCACGTTCGGGTCGAAGGGCTCGCCCACGCAGGCGTAGCGCTGGAGGCCGTACTTGTTCTCGAGGGTCGAGCCGAGCTGGCGGCGGATGAGGACGACGCCGTCGTGGAGGACGACGTAGTCCTTGGCGTGCTCGGCGCTGGCGACGGCCCGGTCGAAGTCGTCGAGGATGGGGACGAGGTCGCCCAGGATCCCGGCGTTCGCGTACTTGGCCGCGTCGTCGCGCTCGCGGAACATCCGCTTGCGGAAATTCTCGTAATCGGCCAGGCGCCGCAGGTTCTGGTCCTTGAGGGAGGAGCACTCCTCGGCGAGGCGGGCGTTCTCGGCCTCCAGAACGCCGACGCGCTCCCTGAGCGCGGACAGTTCGGCCGCCGCGGGCTCGGCGACGGGAGGGCGGGAGGACTCGGCCGCGCCGGAAGGGGCCGCGGGGGGGGCTTCGGGGGTTTCCGGCACGAACGTCGCCTCGACGCCGTTGCCGGCGTTTTTTGCGGGATCGCGCTCCTCGCGGCGCTCGTGGTGCTTCGTAGACATCGTTCCACCTGATTTTCGGTCCGGCGCCGGGAGGGCGGGGTACCGATTTAAGTAAACATAAAGTAATAAGCGGCGACGGAGAGCGTCAACTCGTTTCGCCGGCGCGGGCCGGGGATAGTGCCGGCTCTTGGACCGCCTGTTGCGATTATATTAATATATCGCTCGTTCGGCTAGGCTTAGGCACGATTCATGCTATATTCAAATCGTCCCGGGAGGCCCAGCTTGACAAGCTCCGCCGGCGGCTTACAGTTGAACTAGATAGTCCTTGGAGGAAGCGTGCAGCTCCAGAAGCCTGCGCTCGTCGCGGAACAACGCCAGAAGCTCAGCCCCCAGATGATCCAATCCATCAAGCTCATGGCCATGCCGCTGCAAGAGCTCAAGGAAGAGATCCAGCTCGAGGTCGAGGCCAATCCGGCCCTCGAGCTCCTGGACGACAAGTCGACCGTCTCCCTGGAGAGCCTCCCCGAGCGCGACGAGCGAGAGGGAGAGGCCGAAGGGCTTTTCGAAAACAGCTCCGATCCCGGCTTCGCCTCGCGCTCCGGCCAGGACGACGATTCCAAGCGGATGTTCATCGAGGGCGCCATCGCCCGCTCGGAGACCCTCCAGGAGCACCTGCTCTGGCAGCTCCGGCTCCAGCCCCTCGTCGAGGCGCAACGGGAGCTCGGCGAGGCCCTGATCCAGAATCTCGACGACGACGGCTTCCACAAGGTGGACCCCTACAGCCTGAAGCCGGCCGCCGCGCCCGAGGCCGTCGCCGAGGCCATGACCCTCGTCCGCGGCTTCGAGCCGGCGGGCACCTGTTGCGCCGACTACCGCGAAAGCCTCCTCGTCCAGGCGACCCTCGTCCCCGAGGCGCCCGCGGCCGCCGTGGCCATCCTCCGCGACCACATCGACCTCCTCGAAAAGGGCAAGCACGCCGAGATCCAGAAGCGTCTCAAGCTCTCCGAGGCCGAGCTCCAGGGGGCCCTCGCGTTCATCAAGGGCCTGTCGCCCTTCCCCGGCCGCGCCTATTCCACGGAGGAGCCGCGCTACGTCATCCCGGACCTCCTCGTCAAGCTCAAGGAAGGCGACTTCGTCATCGTGCTCAACGACGAGGAGATCCCCGTCCTCGGCATCGACCCCTTCTTCGACCGGCTGGCCGGGGAGAAGGGCGGCGACCGCGCGACGGGCGCCTACGTGCGGGACAACATCAAGCGGGCCAAGTTCTTCATCCGCAGCATCCACCAGCGCAACCAGACCCTCCTCAAGGTCGCCAGGGCGGTGGTGGAGTTCCAGCGCGCCTTCTTCGCGCGCGGGCCCAAGCACCTGGCGCCCCTCACGCTGAAGGATGTCGCGGCGGAGGTCGGCGTCCACGAGACGACGGTGTCGCGCATCGCGCACCGGAAATACCTCCAGACGGACTGGGGCATCTTCGAGCTCCGGTATTTCTTCACGAATTCCATTTCGGGCGCCGGTTCCTCCGGCTCCCGCTTCTCGAAGGAAGGGGTCAAGCAGGTCATCAAGGAGATCGTCCAAGGGGAGGATTCGGTCCTCTCCGACCGCGACATCGCGGAACAGCTGGCCCGCAAGGGCATCAAGCTGGCGCGCCGCACGGTCGCCAAGTACCGGCAGGAACTCGATCTCGGATCCTCCTTCGGGAGAAAGCACGTCTAGGGAGTCCCGGGCCCGCCCCGCGGGCTCCCCGTGGCGCAGGAAGGCGCGGCCCCTTCGGGGCCGATGACCGTTTCGCCGCCCGTCCGGGCGGCGACAGCTCGCGAAGGAGGTGCGCATGACCGTCGATGTCCGCTCCGTTCATTTCAGCCTGGGCGACAAGAGCAGGGAATACCTCGACCAAAAACTCGAGCGGATCGGGTATGCGAAGGACATGATCGTCGATCTCATCTTCGTCTTCACGCGGGAAAAGGACTTCAAGCTTGAGGCGACGGTCAACTTCCGCTGGGGCACGCAGGCCCACGTCGAAGAGCGCGACTATGACGTGAATCCGGGGATCGACAAGCTCGTGGACCGACTCGAGCAGAAGATCGCCAAGGAAAAAGAGAAAGTCCAAGAGAAGAAGTAGGAGGACATGGCCGGCCGGGATAGCGCCGCGGACGCGGGGGAAAACCTCTACTCCGGTCTCTTCGCCGCGATGGGCGAAGGGATGGTCTTGTGCGAACTGGTCCGCGATCCCGCCGGCCGGCCCATCGACTACCTGATCCTCGACGCGAATCCGGCCTTCTCCGAGCGGACGGGCGTGCCGCGGGAGAAGGCCGCGGGCAAGACCGGCGGGGAAGCTTTCGGCGCCGCCGAGCCGCCCTGCCTCGACGCCTTCGCGCGGGTCGCGGCGACCGGCCTGCCCGAGCGCTTCGCGGCCAGGCTGCCACCCCTCGCCCGCCACCTGGAAATCCAGGCCTTCCGTTGCGCCCCGGAGCGCGTCGCCGCCCTCGTCCGCGACGTGACGGACCGCGACCGCGAGGCGGAGGAACACGCCGCGACCCTCCGCCTCTTCGACCTCCTCCTCGAGCACAGCCCCATCTACGTGTTCTTCAAGGACGAGGAGCTCCGCAGCCTCAGGCTGTCGCGCAACTTCGAGGGCATGCTCGGGCGTCCGCTCGGCGAGCTCCTCGGCAAGTCGATGCTGGAGCTCTTCCCCCGCGAGCTCGCGGAAAAGATGACGGCCGACGACCGCGCGATCATCGAACGCGGAAAGGTGACGAAGTTCGAGGAGACCCTCGGCGAGCGCACCTACGAGACGGTGAAATTCCCCATATTCGAGGCGGGAAAGCCACCCCTCCTCGCGGGCTTCACGATCGACGTCACCGAGCGCGTCGAGGCCAAGCGCCGGCTCGCCGAGGCCCTGAAGGAAAAGCAGGCCCTCCTCAAGGAACTCCAACACCGCGTCAAGAACAGCTTCGCCCTCATCTCGGGCATCGTCGGCCTCGAGGAGGGCCGGACGGAGGATCCGGGACTGCGGGGCACCCTCGCCGACCTCGGGAACCGGATCAACTCGCTCGGGGCGCTCTATGACATCCTCTACGCCACGGGCGATCCCGGCAGCATCCGCCTCGACGAGTACCTTCAGGGCCTCTGCAAGGCCCTTCTCGATTCCTATTCCGGCACCGCCGCGGGCGTGCGCCTCGGGCTCCGCGCGGCGGAGCTCCGGATCGACGTGAAGCGCGCCGTGCCGATCGGCCTCCTCGTCAACGAGATCGTCACGAACGCCCTCAAGCACGCCTTCCCGGGCCGCGGGGAGGGCCGCGTCGAGATCGAGCTCTCCGCGGTCGGGGACAAGGTCGTCCTCGCCCTGCGGGACGACGGCGTCGGCCTGCCCCCCGGCGGCCAGGCGCCGCGGCCGGAAGGCCTCGGGCTCGGCCTCATCGGCATGATCGCCCAGCAGCTCCGCGCCGAGACGGAGAGCGGGCCGGGCCCCGCGGGGCGCGGCCTCGCCTACCGCTTCGCCTTCCCCCTGGCCGAGTCCTGAAAACGCCCGCCGGGTTTGCGCGTCCGGCGCTTTCGTAGTACACTCGACTCCACCAATGGAAGAGAAGCGCTTCACCGTCCTCGACCTCCTCGATCTCGACCTGAAGGAGCAGAACGCCCTCGACCTCCGCTGCATCGGCGGAAGGAAGGGCCTGCCCCGCGAGATCACCGTGCCCGACCTGAACCGGCCCGGCCTCGCCCTCTCGGGCTTCTTTGAGTCCTTCGCCTGGCAGCGGATCCAGATCTTCGGCAGGGGAGAGAACGCCTACCTCAAGAAGGTCGAGGAGGAAGGCCGGACGGACAGCTTCGAAAAGCTCTTCTCCTACCCCATCCCCGCCTGCATCTTCACGCACAACCTGGCGCCCGGCCGCGATTTCTTCCGCCTGGCGGAGGCCGCCGGCTGCCCCATCCTCCAGACCGACCTCTCCTCCTCGGAGTTCACGAGCCGCATCCTCCGCGTCCTCTCCGACATCTTCGCCCCCCAGACGACGCTCCACGGCGTCCTCGTCGAGGTCTACGGCATCGGCATCCTCGTGTCGGGCGACTCGGGCGTCGGCAAGAGCGAGACGGCCCTGGAACTCGTCGAGCGCGGCCATCGCCTCGTCGCGGACGACGTCGTGGAGATCCGCTGCGTCAACGGCTCCATCCTGATGGGCCAGGGCGCGAACAAGGTGATCGGCCACCACATGGAGATCCGCGGCCTCGGCATCATCAACATCACCCACCTCTTCGGCGTCGGAGCGATCCGCGACAAGAAGCAGATCCAGCTCGTCTGCACCCTGGAGGAATGGGATCCCGACAAGGTCTACGACCGCATCGGCACGGAGGAGAAGACGACCGAGATCCTCGGCGTGCGCGTGCCCCAGCTCCTCATCCCGGTCAAGCCCGGGCGGAACATCCCCATCATCGTGGAGACCGCCGCGATGAACGAGCGGCTCAAGAAGATGGGCTACCACTCCGCGAAGGAATTCAACCAGAACATCCTTAGATGGCTCGAGAGCGAGAACGCCCGCGCCGTCTATTTCAACCGCGACGACTACCTCTAGACAAAAGCGCAGGAAGGCCCACATGACCGAGCGGAACGTCACCATCAAGAACCGAGCCGGCATCCACGCGAGGCCCGCGGCCCTCATCGTCCAGACCTCGAGCAAGTTCGCCTCGAAGATCTGGCTCGAAAAGGGCGCGGACAAGATCAACGCGAAGTCCATCATGGGCATCATCACGCTCGGCGCCAGCTTCGGCACGCCCATCCGCATCCTCGCGGAGGGCAGCGACGAGGAAGACGCCGCCCTCGCCATCGAACGGCTCTTCGAGAGCCGCTTCGAGGAGGAATGAGCCCGGGGCGCCGCGCCGGCGGCGCAGGAAGGCGCCGAGTCCTCCCGGACATACTGGCCGTCGCCCTCGTCTACGCGGTCACCCTCTTCGGCTCCTATTTCTACGCGAACGAGGTGCTCGCCAAGGCGCCCGACTTTCCCAGCGTCGAGGAGCGCCTCCCCCTCGTCCTCCTCGGCCTCCTCCCGGCGGGCTTCCTCGTCGCCCTCGTCCTCCGGCTCCGCCGCCTGGCCCTGGACCGCAGGCGCCACCGCTACGGCTCTCGCCTCCGTCTCCGGCTCGTGGCGCTTTTTTCCGCCGCGATCGCCGCCGCCGCCCTTCCCCAGGGCCTCTTTCTCCTCAGGCTCGCCGCCGCCGCCCAATCCTCCGCCGCCTCGGCGGAGATCCGCGCCGGCCTCGCCGAAGGGCTCGACCTCGTCCTCGGCTACTACGCGGAGGACCAGCGCCGGCTCGAGTACGCCGCCCGCAAGGACCTGCCCGCCATCGCGGCGGCGCGGCTCCCGGCGGAGCCCGAACGCGCCCTGGAGGCGCTCCGCGCCCGCGAGCCCCGGATGGAGGCGCTCGAGCTCTTTTCGGGCGGGGTCGGCGTCGCCTTCGCGGGTCCGCCGAGCGCGCGCCTCGCCGCCCCGCCGGCGGCGGCCTCGCCCGGCCCCCTCCCCGCCTCCAGCTCGGGCGGGGTGGGCCGCCTCCGCTACGCCCTGCCCTGGGGCGGGCCGGGCGGCTCCATCGTCCTGACCCTGCGCCTCCCCGAGCGTTTCGACGAGGCGGCCGGCCGGCTCGGCGCCGCCCGCCGCCAGGCCGAACTGATGGCCGGCTTCTCGCCGCGCTGGGTCAAGCTCCTCGTCCTGCTCTATGTCTTCATCGCCCTGCCCCTCGTCCTCCTCGCGACCCTCTTCGGCGTCGAGGCGGCGGAGCTCGTCGCCGAGCCCCTCGTCTCCCTGGAGGAGGCCACGCGGCGGGTCGCCGCCGGCGAGCTCTCCCTCCGCGTCCTGGCCAAGCCCGGGGACGAGACGGGCCGCCTCATCGCCTCCTTCAACACGATGCTCGGCGAGATCGAGCGCTACCGCGCGGGCGACCTCCGCAAGGGCAAGATCGACGCCTGGCAGGATATCGCGCAACGTCTCGCCCACGAGCTCAAGAATCCCCTCACGCCCATCCGCCTCTCGGCGGAGCGCCTCCTCCGGCTCAAGGGGAGCGACCCGGACCGCGCCCTCGAGGTCCTGGAGCCCTCCATGCTCGCGGTCGTCGCCGAGGTCGAGGGCATGGACGCCCTCCTCTCCGATTTCCGCGCCTTCGCCTCCCTGCCGGAGCCCGACCGCGACTGGACCGGCCTCCGGAGCCTGGTGGCCGAGGCGGTCGCCCTCTACGCCGCCTCCTACCCCGAGGTCGCCTTCGACTACGCCGAGGTGCCGGAGGGCGTGGTCCTCCTCGTCGACAAGGCCCAGCTCAAGCGGGCGCTCTCCAACCTCTTCGCGAACGCGGTCGACGCCATGGGGGGCAAGGGCCGGATCGAGATCGGGGCCGATCTTGTTAAAACGGCGGATTCGCGGTATTGTAGGCTTCGCGTGAAGGACGACGGCCGGGGCGTGCCGGCCGAGATCGGGGAACGCATCTTTTCCCCCTACTTCACGACGAAGTCCACCGGAACCGGCCTCGGGCTCTCCATCGTGGAGCGCATCGTGGCCGACCACGGCGGCTCCATCCGCTTCGAATCCGAGGAGGGCGTCGGCACCTCCTTCTACATCGACCTGCCGATCGCGGCGGCCGCCCCGGCCGGAACCGCGACGGGGAATCCCGCTTGAGGAGCCCGTGACAGCAATGGCGACGATCCTGGTCATCGACGACGAGCCCGGCATCCGCGGCGCGGTGCGGGGCATCCTCGAGGACGAGCGCTACAAGGCGCTCGCCGCCGAGGACGCCCTCGTCGGCCTCGACATCATCGACCGCGAGCGCGTGGACCTCGTCCTCCTCGACGTGTGGCTGCCGCGCATGGGCGGCCTCGAGGCCCTGGCCGAGATCAAGCGCCGCAAGCCCGAGCTCGAGGTGGTGGTCATCTCCGGCCACGGCACGATCGACATGGCCGTCCGCGCGATCAAACTCGGCGCCTTCGACTTCATCGAAAAACCCCTCTCCATCGACCGCGTCCTCACCGCGACGCGGAACGCCCTAGAAATGTCCGTCCTGCGCCGCGAGAACCGGAACCTGAAAAGCGCCACGACCTTGGCGGCCCTGGGCGAGGAGCTCATCGGCGACTCCCCCGCGATGGCGGAGGTCCGGGCCCTGGCCGACCAGGCAGCGGCTTCCGACGCCCGGGTCCTCATCACGGGCGGCAACGGCACGGGCAAGGAGCTCGTGGCGCGGCACATCCACCGGGGCGGCGCCCGGGCGGGCGGGCCCTTCGTCGCGGTGAACTGCGCCGCCATCCCCGAGGGCCTCATCGAAAGCGAGCTCTTCGGCCACGAGAAGGGCGCCTTCACCGACGCCGTTTCCCGGCGCAAGGGCCGCTTCGAGGCGGCCGACGGCGGCACGCTCTTCCTGGACGAGGTCGCCGACCTTTCGCCGGCGGCCCAGGCCAAGCTCCTGCGCGCCCTCCAGGAAATGCGCTTCGAGCGCCTCGGCTCCGAGGAGACCATCTCCGTGGACGTGAGGATCCTCGCCGCGACGAACAAGGACGTGCGCGCGGAGATCGCCGCCGGCCGCTTCCGCGAGGACCTCTATTTCCGCCTGGCGGTCGTGCCGATCCGGATGCCTTCGCTTTCCGAGCGCCTCGCCGACCTTCCCCGGCTCTGCGCGCGCTTCCTCGAGCAGGCGGGCGACGGCCGCAGCCTCTCTCCCGGCGCCCTGGAGGCCCTCGCGGCCCGGCCCTGGCCCGGCAACGTCCGCGAGCTCAGGAACGCCGTGGAAAGGCTCCGCGTCCTCTCGGACGAGGAACCGATCTCCGCGGAGGCCGTGGCCAAGGTGCTCGGGACGGCGCCTTCCGAGCCCGCCCGCCGCGGCGCCTCGGCGCCCGCCGACCGCTACCTTTCCCTCGGCCTATCCGCCGCCAAGGAACTCTTTGAGCGTGAATACCTGGTGCAAAAGCTCCGCGACTGCGACTATAATATCTCGAAGACGGCGGAGACGATCGGCATCTATCCGAGCGGCCTCCACGCCAAGATCAAGAAACTCGGCATAGAGCAGGAAAAATGAAGACGCTTACCGACCGCCAGAAAGAGGTTCTCGACTTCATCGCCGCCTTCGTCGAGGAGCACGCCTACCCGCCCACCATCCGCGAGATCGCGGACCGCTTCGCCATCTCGGTGAAGGGCGCCTACGACCACGTGAAGGCCCTCGAGAAGAAGGGCAAGCTCCGCCTCGGGGAAAACCGTTCCCGCGCCCTGGAGATCGTGCGCAAGGAGCGGCCCGAGCGCTCGGTGGTCGAGTTGCCCCTACTTGGCATCGTCGCGGCGGGCAAGCCCCTCCTCGCGGAGGAGAACTTCTCCGGCACGGTACCCGTCCCCGCGGACATGGTCCGCGCCGCGGACTGCTTCGCCCTTTCCGTGCGCGGCGACAGCATGAAGGACGCCGGCATCTTCCACGGCGACATCGCGATCATCGAGGAACGCCAGAGCGCCGACAACGGCGAGATCGTCGTCGCGATGATCGACGACGCCGTGACGCTGAAGCGCTTCTTCCGCGAAAACAACCGCGTGAAGCTCGTCGCCGAAAATCCCGCCTACTCGCCCATCTACACCCAGGACGTCCGCATCGTCGGCCGGCTCCGGGGACTCATCCGGAAATACTGACGTGAAGTTCGAGTCCTGCTACCTCCTTGCCGGTCCCGAGACCGGCAAGCGCGCCGCCTTCGTCGCCGAGCTCCGCGCCGCGATGAGCAAGGCCGACGGCGCCCCGCCGGAGGAGCACCGCCTCTACGCGGCGGACGCGGGCGTGGGAGAACTCCTCTCCCTCCTCCGGAACGGCTCCCTCTTTTCCAGCCGCCGCCTCGTGGAATTCCGCGGCGCCGAGGCCATCAAGGGCAAGGAAGACACGGGCGCCCTGGCCGCCTACCTCGCCGCGCCCGCTCCCGACGCCGTCCTCCTCCTCGTCTCCGACGCCTTCTACGTGGAAAAGGCGGTCGAGGAGGCCGTGGGCAAGGAGCGCAAGAAGACCTTCTACGAGCTTTTCGAGAGCGAGAAGCCCCGCTGGGTGGAGCGCCGCCTCCGCGAGCTCGGCCTCGGCATCGACGAGGAGGGCGTCGAGGCCCTCCTCGAGCTCGTGGAAAACGACACCTCGGCCCTCGAGTCCGCCTGCTCCAGGCTGGCGGTCCTCTTCTCGCCCGGCACGACGCTCGGCGAGGCGGAGATCGAGGCGGCCGTCGCGCGGAACCGGCAGGAGGACGCCTTCAGCCTTTTCGCCCGCATGGCCGAGGACGAGGCCCCCTGGGCCCTCGAGTGCCTGGAGACCGTCCTCAACGACCGCCAGGGCGGGGCCGTCCAGATCCTCTCCGCCCTCGTGTGGAGCTTCCGCCGCCTCCTCCGCCTCCACCTCCTCCTCGAGGAGGGAGAGAGCTTCGAAACGGCCTGCCTGAAGAGCGGCATCCGGGCCAAGAGCCTCCAGGGCCTCCACCGGAGCGCCCTCAAGCGCTACTCCCGGCGGGAATGCGAGCGCATCCTCCGCCTGGCGGCGGAGGTGGACGCCAAGGCCCGCGCCTCGGGCGCCCTCCTCGAGCGCCCCCTCCTCCAGCTCTTCGTCTACGGCGCCATGGTCAAGAAGGGCGAGCTCGAGCTCGGCCTTCCCGCCGTTTCCCTCTAAGCCCCCAAACACGAGCGCTTTTTCTCCACTATTCCCCGATCTCGGGGTATACTCAGGCTTGGCCTGACGGCGTATCGAAACGCCGCCCCAAAACCATGCGAAAAACTCCGCCCGCGGGCCGCTGTCCCGGGGCCGGGCGGCCATGGAGCCGACCCCCACGTCTACGCGGTCAAGAAGTCGCCAAGGCGACTTTTTGGACGGAGTGCTTCGGTATGGAAGACCTCGACATCGCCCGCAATCCCGTCGCGGAGCTGGCCACCGAGCTGGAAAAGGCCCTCGCCCGCATCGACGAGCTCGAGGCGCGTCAGGCCCACGACCAATTCCTCCTCGCCATCGCCAAACGCCATCTCGAGATGACCGAAGACGCGATCTTCTATACCGACCCCGAACTGCGGATCAAGCGCGCGAATCCCGCCTTCCACCGCCTCACGCGCCTCGGGCCCGAGGAAGTCGTGAACGCCGGGCTCGACAGCGTCTTCCGCGGCGCCGAGGGCCAGAAACTCCTCCGCCTCCTCGTGCCCCGCCTCCGCGCGGCCGGCTGCTGGCAGGGAGAAACCGCCCGCGCCTGCGAGGACGGCTCGGCCAGGCAGGAAAGCCTCGCCTTTTCCGCCGTCGCCGGCGCCTCGGGCGAGACCATCGCCTACATCGGCGTCATCCGGGACCTCTCGAGCCTCCGCTCCGCCGAGAAGCGGCTCGAGTACTCCTCGCGGCACGACGCCCTCACGGGACTCCCGAACCGGGAGGCCTTTCTCGCGGGCCTCGGGGAGCGGGCCGCGCGCGCGGCGGCCGAGGGCGGCTCCATCGCCGCCTGCGCCCTCGACCACGCCGACTTCCAGCGCGTGAACAACGACCTTTCCCGCGAGGCCGGCGACGGCCTCCTCGTCGCCGTCGCCCGGCGCCTCTCGGAGGCCATCCGCTCCGTCGACCTCCTCGCGCGCACCGGCGGCGACGAATTCTCCCTCGCGATGGAGCTGAAGGCCGGCACCGAACTCCGCGACCTCGCCGCCCGCGTCCTCGGTCTCTTCGACGCCCCCTTCGAGGTGGCGGGCCGCCTCATCTACGTGAGCGCGACGATGGGCGTCGCCGTGGCGCCGGAGCACGGCGTGGACCCGACTGCCCTCGTCGCCCGCGCGGACCTGGCCCTCCAGTCGCGCAAGGCGGGCGCCAAGAGCTCCTTTTCGCTCTACCGTCCCGAGATGGACGAGCGGCTCCAGGGCAAGGCTTCCCTCGCGAGCGAGCTGCGGTCGGCCCTCGCCTCCTGCGTGGAAGCGAAGGCCGGCGCGGGCGGCGCGGGCGGCGCCGCCGCGGGCAAGCGCTGCGGCCGCTTCTACGTGAACTACCAGCCCATCGTCGACATCGCCTCCGGCCGCCTCGCCTGCGTGGAGGCCCTGTCGCGCTGGGAGCACCCCAAGTTCGGCCAGATACCGCCGGGCCGCTTCATCCCCCTGGCCGAGGAATCGGGCCTCATCGTCGAGCTCGGCCGCCTCGTCCTCCGCGCCGCGAGCGCCCAGGCCGGCGCCTGGCTCGGCGGTTCGGGGGATCGCGCCCCCATCGTCGGCGTCAACGTCTCCGCCCGCCAGCTCCTGGAGCCGGGCTACGTCCAGGAGGTGCGGGACGCGATCGCCAAGGCCGCCCTGCCGAGGGATTTCTTCGTCCTCGAGATCACCGAAAGCCAGATCTTCGAGGACCTCGACGCGGCGGCGCGCATCCTCGGCGAGCTCAAGGACGCGGGCGCCCAGATTTGCGTCGACGACTTCGGCACCGGCTATTCCTCGCTCTCCTACCTGAAGCGGCTTCCCATCGACACCGTGAAGATCGACCGCAGCTTCGTCTGCGACATCGACCGCGACCGGCACGACCGCCGAATCGTGGAGACCGTGGCCGCCCTGACGCGGGAGCTCGGCGCCAAGACCGTGGCCGAGGGCGTGGAGACGACATCCCAGCTCGAGATCCTGCGCTCCATCGGCTGCGACTACGCGCAGGGCTTCCTCTTCGGCCGGGCCCAGGAGGCCGGCGAGCTCGAAGGCGCGATCGCCCGCGGCTATGCGCGCACGGGTGGCCTCCTCGGCGAGTAGACCGGCGCGCGACTCGGCGCCGCCACTCCGACGCGCGGCTGCGCCGCCGGCGCGCGGGGCGGCCCGGCGGCGCGCGACTCGGCGGCGAGGGACCTAGCGCTTGCGCCAGTCGCCGAAGCGGATCCTGAAGTTGAAGCGTTTCTCGATGAAAAGGACCTTGGCCCGGACCGCGAAGGAAAGCTCGCTCGCCACGAGGGAGCCGTCGGGGGCGGAGCCGAAGGCGTACTCCCCGTCGAAGGCCGCGAGGTAGATCGGCAAGGGAGCGAGCGAATACCGGAGTCCGAGCGGCGCGCCGCCGGAATCGAAGCGCAGGGCGCCGACGACGCCCGGCTTTCCCCGGATCTCGTAGCCGAACTCGAAGCCCTCCGCCCCAGCGGCCCGCGCGGCGCCCCGGACGAGCTTGTCCTTGTTGACCGGGGCGAAGGGCAGCGGATCGGGGAAGCTCCCGCCCGGGCCTCCCTGTTGCCCCCCCGGCCCGCCCATCCCGCCGCGCGGCGACTTGCGGCGCTCCTCCGTCACGTCCCTTCCGTCCTTGATCGCCCTTACCAGCTCGGAGACCGGGAGCTCGCTGTCCTTGGCATAGATCAGCGCGTACTCGAGCTCTTCCGTGGAAAGGCTTTCGCCGTCGGCGCCGAGTTCCCGGTTCGTGATGAAGAGGCGGTAGGGCTTCCAGGCGAGGCCGGCCGCGTAGCGGGCGGCGGCCTTGTCCCATGCCGCCGCGGCGGCCGAAGGAGTCGCCGCCGGGCTACCCGCTTCGGCGGGCTGGCCGGGCAGGCCCGCCGCGCCGAGGCCGACCGTGGCGAGGAGGAGGCAGGCCAGGCCCGCGGCCGCGGGCAGGCCCCTAGGGCAAGCGTGGGATACGCGCATGGCTGGAATATACCGCCGGCGCCCGCCCCCCGCCCGCGGGTGCGCCGAAAAAAAATCAGCGCAGGGCGATGACGAGGGACTCGAGGCCGCGGAGCTCCGCGGGCCCGGCCGGCAGGGCTTCGCCGGGCCGCCGGGCCGCGCCGCCGAGGGGGCAGTCGCCGAGCAAGGCCTCGCCCGTCCGCGAAAGGACCAGGCGCTTCGGCTTCGACGAGAAGTTGAGGAGCACGAGGACAGTCTCGCCGCCCGCGGCGCGCTCGTAGGCGAGGACCTCGGGCGCGAGCTCGAGGAAGCGGAGCTCGCCCCCGCGGAGGGCGCGGGACGAGCGCCTGAGGGCGATGAGGCGCTTGTACCAAGCCAGGGTCGACTCCGGATCGGCGGCCGCCGCGGCGACGTTGCGCCGGCCCGAGTCGGCGTTGATCGGGAGCCAGGGCTCGCCCGTCGTGAAGCCCGCGCCGGGACCGCCGTCCCACTGCATCGGCGTCCGCTCCGGATCGCGGCCGATGAAGCCGAGCGGCCAGGTCTTGATGCCGAGGGGATCGCGGAGGCGCTTCCGCGGGAGGCGCCGGCAACCCATCGCGAGCTCCTCGCCGTAATAAACGAAGGGCGTGCCGCGCAGGGTCAGGAGCATCGCCGCGGCTACGCGGGCGCGGCCTTCCGTGACGCGCGGATCGCGGGCGCGGAAGCGCCAGGCCGCGCGCGGCTGGTCGTGGTTGGAAAGGGTGAAGTTCGGCCAGGCGCCGGGGGGCAGGGCCTCGTACCAAGCCTCGGCGGAGCGGCGGAAGGCCGCGGCGCTCCAGGGCTGGCGCAGGAAGTCGAAGTTGAAGGCCATGTGGAGCTCGTCGGCGTTTTCGCCGTGGCTCTCCGCCGCCAGGGCGGTTTCGTGCCCGTGGGTCTCGCCGATGAGGACTCGGTCGCCAGCCTCGTCCGCGACGCGTCGCATCTCCTTGAAGACGTCGTGGAACTCCGGACGGTTCCGGTCGTAGAGGTGTTTTTGGAAAAAATCGGGCACGGCCCGCCGGGAGAAGGGATTGGAGCGGAACTCCTCGTCCTTGAAATAGGCCGTCGCCACGTCGAGCCTGAAGCCGTCCACGCCGAGCCCGTACCAATAGCGCATGACGTCATAGATCTCGCGCCGGAGCTCGGGGTTCCGCCAGTCGAACTCGGGCTGGAAGCGCGTGAAGGTCGCGAGGTAGCGCTCGCCCGTCGCGGGATTGGGATACCAGGCGGAGCGCAGCTCGAAGAGGCTCTTCCAGTTGTTCGGCGCGCGGCCGGAAAGGGGCTTCCAGATGTAGTAGCCGTGCTCCTTGCTTTCCCTGGAGGAGCGGGCGGCCTTGAACCAGGGGTGCTCGTCCGAGCTGTGGTTCGCGACGAGGTCCAGCACGATGCGGATGCCGCGGTCGCGGGCCGCCGCCGACAGGCGCCTCCAGTCCTCCAGCGTGCCGAACAGCGGGTCGATCCCGCGGTAGTCGGCCACGTCGTACCCGAAATCCTTCATCGGGCTCGGGAAGAAGGGGGAGATCCACAAGGCGTCCACGCCGAGCCCGGCCAGGTAGTCGAGCCGGGAGCGCACGCCCTCGAGGTCGCCGACGCCGTCGCCGTCCGAGTCGGCGAAGCTCCGGGGATAGATCTGGTAGAAAACCGCGTCTTCCCACCACTTTCGCATGTCGTTCCTCCACGTTTGACCCGTCATGTCCGCGAGGGAAGCGGGCTAGAGAATCGCCTGGATCTCCGCGTCGCGGGCCGCGCGCGCCTGGCAGGCCAGCCTGACCGAGCCGTCCAGGGGCTCGCCCACCGCCTCGAGGCGCGCGCGCTCCCGCTCGGTCATGGGCGAAAGCCCGTCGCCGCCCGCCAGCACGCGAACGCGGCAGGTGCCGCAGAGGGCCTTGCCGCCGCAATCCGAGCGGTGCCGCAGGCCGCCCCGCTGGAGGGCCACGAGCAGGGTCAGGGCCGCGCTCGTCGGGATCCCGTCCGGCGCGGCCGCGCCGGAAGCGGCCGCGCCCGAGGCCGGGCGGTAGCGGATTTCGGGCATGTTCGCCTAGTCCGCCGCGGAGACCCGGTCGCGCCCGTTCTGCTTGGAAGAGTAGAGGGCGCGGTCGGCGCGGTCGATGAGGGACTTGGCGGAGACGTCGCGCGCGGGATCGTACTGGGCCGCGCCGAGGGAGATCGTCACGCAGAGCGACTTCCCCTCGTAGTCGGTCGCCGCGGAGGCGACGCCCAGGCGGATCCGCTCGGCGATGGCCATCGCGCGGTCGCGGTCCGTGTCCAGGAGGAGGACGCAGAATTCCTCGCCGCCGTAGCGGGCCGCGAGATCCACGGCGCGGATGCTCTCCTGCACGATGCGGGCGACGTGCTTGAGGACGGCGTCGCCGCAGAGATGGCCGTAGGTGTCGTTGAACTTCTTGAAGAAGTCGATGTCGAGCATGATGATGGAGAGCGGCTTCTCCGCGAGGGCGGCCTGCTCCATGCGCTCGATGAGCACCGTGTAGAAGTAGTGCTTCATCTTGAGCTTGGTCATCATGTCGGTCGTCGTCATTTCGAAGAGGAAGGCGTTGTTGATCGCGATGGCGGCCATCGCGGCCAGCGACAGGACGTACTCGCGCTCGTAGGCGTCGAAGGGCTCCTCGTCGATGCGCTCGCCGAGGACGAGGATGCCGTTGATGATGCCCTTGGCCTTGAGGGGCACGACCAGGGAGGGCTCGAGCGAGGCCAGGCCCTCGAGCCCGGCCAGGGAGCCGAAGCGCCGCTGGATGTCCTCCAGGGTGTAGCAGCCGTACTGCCGCGTGAAGAGCTTGATCGCGGGGTGGTCCTCGGAGATCGTGTAGTCGATCGTGTGGTCGATGTCGAAACCTTTATAATTGCGATGAAAGCTGAAGTAGGGCGTGTCGATGCCCTTGCGGGCGAAGAGGCCCGCCTTGAGGACCTTCATCTGGCCCATCGTCGTAAACAGGATGGAATCGATCAGGATATTGTAGTCAAGGGTGGAGTTGAGGCTTTTCGACACCTCGAGCAGCTGTCTGAGGTCGTAGATCTGCTTCTCGTACCATTCGCGCTCGGAATCGACGGCGATTCCGGGCGCCGCTCTCGGCTCATCCATGGCTGCGCTCCCTTAAGCGACGCGTCCACGCAGTATACCGCGCCTTCCGCGGGAAAGCCAGCGGTGGTTTCACCGTCCCCGGACCGGGATCATTTCCCGCGCGCCGCCCTCACGCCGTTCTCGAACAGGTCGAGGCCCGTCGGATCGCGGCGGCCGCGGCGCCGGCCCGGGTGGTTCTCCGCGACGAGGAAGGCCTCCGGATGGGGCATGAGGCCGAGGACCCTGCCGGTCGGATCGCAGATGCCGGCTATGTCCGCCTCGGATCCGTTCGGATTGCCGGGGCAGGGAGGGGCGCCGGGCGGGGGAGTCCCTCCCTCGAGCCCGTAGCGCAGGGCGACGAGGCCCTCCGCCTCGAGAGAGGCCAGCGTGGCGGCGTCCTTCGCGACGAAGCGGCCCTCGCCGTGGCGGATGGGAAGAAGCCGCGGCGCCAGGCCCTTGGTCCAGACGCAGCGCGATTCCGCCTCGAAGCGGACCGGCGCCCAGTCGTCGACGAAGCGGCCTCCCGCGTTGTGGATGAGCGCGACTTCCCGCTCCCAGGCCGCGGCGGGAAGCGGCGCGGCCGCGGAGGAACGCGGATTCGGGGCCGAGCCCGCCAGGGCGGCGCGGTTCGGCAGCATGCCCATGCGCGCCAGGGCCTGGAAGCCGTTGCAGATGCCGATGACGAAACCGCCCTCGGCGACGAAGCGCTCGAGCGCCGCCTTGAGGGAGCGGCGGACGAGGAGGGCCAGGACCTGCCCCGAGCCCAGGTGGTCGCCGTAGGAAAAGCCGCCGGGGAAGCCCACTATCCGCGCGCCGAGGAGGCGTTCCGGATCGGCGACGAGCTCGCTCACGTGGATCCGTTCCGGCGCCGCGCCGGCGGCGCGGAGGGCTTCGGCCAGCTCGGCGTCGGCGTTGATGCCGTTGCCGGCCACGACTATGGCTTTCGGTTCCATGGATTCCCCTTACGCTATGGGCGTCTTGAAGGCGGTCTCGATCTCGTCGAGTCCCGCGTCGATCGCGGCGGCGCCGCCCAGGAATGCGCGGAGCCGCGGTTCCGCGACGCTCCGTCCGACAAGGCTGCAGGGCTCGCCCGACATGGAGCGCTCGAAGCGCTCGCGGTCCTCCGCCCGCACGGCGACGAGGAGCCGGCCGGGCGCCTCGGAGAAAAGGAGGCGCGCGGCGACGGCCTCGGCCGGCGTTCCCGCCGGCATGCGGGCGCGGAGGGCCTCGGCGAGGCCGTCCAGCCTGAGCTCCGCGCCGAGCCGGCCGCCCAGGCAGGACTCGGCCGCGGCGACCGCGAGGCCGCCGTCGGAGAGGTCGTGGACCGATCGGGCGGCGCGGCCGGAGATCGCCTTGGCCAAGGCGCGGTAGGCGCCGCGGTGCTCCAAGGGCCGCGCGCGCGGCGCGGCGCCGAGGGAAAAGCCCGGGCGCCCGGTCTTCGCCGCGGCGCCGGCCGCCAGGACGCGCTCCAGCACGGAGCCGCCGAGCTCGTGGCCCGCGCCGTCGCCGACGAGGTAAAGGAGCTCGCCCGCGGCAAGGAGGTCCGTGGAGGGCGTCTTCCGCACGTCGCCCGCGATGCCGACGAGGGTGACGAGGAGGGTCGGCTTCACCGAGATGCGCCGCCCTCCGGCGACGGCGTCGTTCTTCATCGAATCCTTGCCGGAGACGAGGGGAAGGTTGTAGGCCAGGCAGGCTTCGCGGAGGGCGCGGCAGGCGCGCACGAGGCCGCCGAGCTTCCGAGCGCCGTCGGGATTGGCGGGCGACTCCACGGGGTCGGGCCAGCAGAAATTGTCGAGGGCCACGGCCGCGTCGGGATCGCCGCCGAGCGCGATGTGCGCCCGGTAAGCCTCGTCCACGGCGGCCAGGGCCATCGCCTCGGGGTCCTCGGCGGAGAGGCGGGGCGCTATGCCGTGGGTCACGGTGAGGCCGCGCCAGGAGTCGTAGCGGGGCTTGAGGACGCCGCCGTCGGAGGGCGCGTCGCGGCCGACGCCCGTGAAGGGCTTCTCGATCGACATCGCCTTGACCTCGTGGTCGTATTGCCTCACGAGCCCTTCCTTGGAGGCGACGTCGGGATCGGCCAGGACGGCGAGGAGTTCCGCGGTCCAGTCGGCTTTCGCGGGCAGGGGCGCGGCCGCGATCGCCGGCGGCGACCATTCGGCGCGGAGGCGCATCGTCGGCAGACCGCCGTGGAGGAACTCGAGGTCGACGAGCCCCACCGTCCTGGCGCCGTCGCGGATCTCGACGCGGCCGGAGGCCTCGAAGCGGCCGACGACGGTCGCCTCGACGCCGCGCCGCCGGGCCAGGGCCAGGAAGGCCTCGATCCGCTCGGGCGCGACCGCCAGGCTCATGCGCTCCTGGCTCTCGGAGACCAGGACTTCCCAGGGCGAAAGGCCGGGATACTTGCGCGGGCAGGCGCCCACGTCGATGCTCACGCCGCCCGCCTCGCCGGCCATCTCGCCGAGGCTCGAGGAAAGGCCGCCCGCGCCGTTGTCGGTGATGCCCTCGTAGAGCCCGGCGTCGCGGGCCTC
>JAEUJG010000320.1 GCA_016794765.1 Spirochaetaceae bacterium
ACCTTCTTCGGCGGCGGCGGCGCGGCGGCGGCCTTGGCCTGGCCGAAGGCGAAGCCCGCGCCGACAAGCACGACCAACGCGAAAGCAAGCAACTTCTTCATTTATCCCTCCATGCGATCGATGCGGTCGCCCCGGCGGGCCCCCGCGGTTCCGGCTCGGCGCTTCGGGGCGCCGGCGCGGTCAGAACGGCTCGAAGCGGTTGAGCTCGAAATAATAGCGCTCGGCCTCTTCCTGGATCCGCAGGAGATCGGCGTAGTGCCGCTCCTCCCACTCGACCAGGACGAGGAGGAAGTCGCGGATCTCCGGGCGGTCGATCCGCGCGGCCCAGTCGCGGTAATGGCGGATCGCCGTCAGCTCGAGGAGCACGGCGGAGGAGACGGCGGCGGACAGCTGGCGGGAGCCGCCGATCGCGCGGAGGAATTTCTCGCTGACGATGGCCGCCCGCCAATCGCCGCCGAGCTCGGCCTCGACGCTCCGCTCGGGCGTCAGATTGATCGTGCGCTGCTTGTAGAAGCCGAGGAGGAAGTTGAAGTGCTTTTTCTCCTCCGCGGCCCGCTCCAGGAAGAAATCCCGGACCTCACCGTCGGAGACCTTGGCCGCCTCCTCGTAGACGGCGATCGAGTCGAGTTCGCCCTTCATCCCGGCCTTCACCGCGGCGAGCATTTCACTGTCGAGCATGCGCTCCTCCTTGCGTTTGCCTTTACTATACCGCCTTCGCGGCGGGAAACAAGAGGAGCCTGGTCCGGAAGCCTCCTAGCCCAACGCGAAGCTCGCCTGGGAGTAGACGAGGCGGCGGCGGCCGGCGGGCAAGGCGGGCCCGAGCCGCATGTGGGCCAGGCTCCGCTGGAGCGCGAAGCCCCGCGCCGCCAGGACGGCGGCGCCCTCCGCGTTCGACACGGGCAGGTAGGCGGTCAACGGAGACGTTATGCGGCGCAGAAGCGCCTCCTCCAGGGCCCAGTCGAGAAGGACCTTCGCGGCCCCGGCTTCGCGGGCCACGAGGGGGCCGACGACCGCCTGTCCCGCCTGGAGGAAGGCGTAGCCGGCCGGTTCGCCGTCCCCTCCCCGGACGCCGGCCGCGGCGCAGGTGGGATCGGCGGCCAGGTCGCGGAGGAGCCTTCCGCGGCCCGCGCCCCAGGCCGACTCGTCGAGGCTCGCCAATTCCGCCAAGGCCGCGGCCGTCTCCCTCGTCCCCGTGGCCCCGGGCGCCGACACGAGGGGCTCGATCTTCCAGCCGCCGTCCCGGGGCCTCGGTTTCCCAGGGACGGCCGCTGTCGCAGCGGCCGACGCCGCGGCCGACACCACGGCCTCTGCGGCCCCGCCCGGGGCCCCGGACGGGACTTCGCGCCGCCAAAGCCCGACCCCGTCGTCCGTGACGAAACCCAGCTTTTCATAGAGGGGTCTGCCCGCGTCGGAGGCGTCGAGCAGGATGGTGGACGCGCCCCGCGCGGCCAGGCGGGCCAAGACCTCGACCATAAGGGCGCGGCCGATGCCGCGGCTTTGGGCTCCGGGATCGACGGCCACCAGGCCGACATAGGCGGTCGTCCCGTACATCGTCGCGCCGCCCGTTCCGAGCGGCCGGCCCTCCTCCTCCGCCACGATCCAGCCATCCGGCTCCAAGCGCAGGAGGCGCTCAAGCCGCGGAACGAAGCTCTGCGGATTGCCGTAGGCCGCCATGAGGAGAGGATCGACCAAGGGGATGTCGGCCGCCGAAAGGGCCCGTATCCGGATCATGCTGAACCTCCCGCGCGCGGCCCTCGGACGACGCGCCGCCAAGCGCTTCAGGACGGGGAGAGGACCCTCGTCATCTCGTACTGCCCGACGCCGGCGCCGATCCCGCGCGCGGCCAGGAAGCGGAGCGTCTCCGCGTCGTCGGCCTGCACGTTGATGTAGCGCAGCTCCGGACCGGCGCGCCGCGCGAGCTCCCGGAGGAGGGCCGAGCCGATGCCCCGCCCGCGCCGGGCGGGGGCCACGGCGAACTGCCAGATGGTTCCCTTCGGGCTCGCCACGAGGCAGCCCGCGAGCCGGCCCTCGAACCGCGCGCCGAGGATGACGAGCCGCCCCGGGGTCCGCCGAATCGCGTCGTCGGAATTTTGCCAGGAAGGCTCCCAGTCGCGGAAGGCGGCGACCTCCGCGCGGGGAAAGGCCGCTCCGCCGGGCAGGTCGACGAGTTCGAGCCCCGCCGGGGCCGGCCTGCCGGAATCGGCGAAGCGTCCGTCAGGGCACTCGAGAAGGCGCGTCACGCCGAAGCCCGCCTTTTCGTAGGTCTTGAAGGCGGGCAGGTTGTCGCGGATGACTTCAAGGACATAGAGCTCGAGACCGCGGCTCGGGAGGAACTCGATGAGCTTCCGCGCCAGGATGCCCGAAAGACCGGCGCCCCGCGCTTCGGGCAAGACCCCCGTGCCGAGGTCGTAGGCCGCGCTCCGTCCTTGCCAGGTTCCGCGGCCGTTCAGGATGAAACCGACCAGCCTTTCCCCCTCGTAGGCGCCGAGGGAAATCGACGCGTCGAAGCCGCGGCGCTCGTTGTTCTCGTCGAAGTCCGCCCGGCTCATCGTGATGGGCACGCTGTAGTCGGCGAAGGCCGCCATGAAGGTATCGTACACGTTTCCGCCGGACTCGCCGGCAAGGTTCCTGAATTCGGGCATGGGTGGAAGTATAGCACGGCCACGGCGAAGCGGCGGAGCGGCGGGATCCCGGATCCGAGGAAAAGCGCCCGGGGAGACCTGTCCAGGCGCCGTGGTCGAGAGACCGGGGGCGAGCCCGGATTTCTCACAGGCAAAATCGGGCCGATATCGAGGAACGAGGAACGAGGAAATCGAGGAACGGAGCATGCTTTTGTGCATGTGAGTACCGGAGATGACGAGTGACGACGAGAGCGGCCCGATTTTGCCGGCAGCCGCG
>JAEUJG010000321.1 GCA_016794765.1 Spirochaetaceae bacterium
CCGCCACCTCCGCCGCCGCGGGCGCGGCGCCCCGGCCCGGCATCCTCCTCGGCCTAGACAAGGCGAGAGGTCTGATGGTACAAACGGGAGACGGCCTCCTTGCCCTACGGCGCCTCCAGCTCCAGCATAAAAAGGCCCTCCCGTACCGGGAGTTCGCGAACGGGATTCGCGATATAGCCGGCGCCGAACTCGGTATCCCGGCCGAAGAGGAAACTGGATTACGCCCATGAAGTTCAAGTTCACGCTCCCCAAACTGCCCAAGCCCTCCGACATCAAGCTCCCCATCGACCTTTCCAAGCTCGAGAACATCGACCGCGAGCATTACCGGATCGCCGTCTGGGCGGTCGCCGCGGTGGTCGTCCTCATGCTCGTCGCCGGCCTCTCCGCCTTCTTCCTCTCCCTCCGCGGCGCGGAAGAGACGATGGTGCCGGACGTCCGGGGCATGGAGCTGGCCTCCGCCCTCGTGAAGCTCCAGGACAAGGAGCTCTACCCGCGCATCTCCCTGCGCTACACCGACGATCCCAAGGACCGCGGCCGCATCGTGGAGCAGAAGCCGCCCTCCGGCGCCATCGTCAAGGCCGGCCGCCGCATCAGCCTGGCCGTGAGCCGGGGCCCCGTCGTGGACCGCATCGAGAACTACGTCGGCCAGGACCTGAACGAGGTGAAGATCCACCTCCAGACCCTCTTCGCCTCCTCCCGGCCCCTCGTCACGATCAAGGAACCTCCGGTCTACGTCTTCGACAAGGCGACCGCGGGCACCGTGCTCGAGCAGAAGCCCCTGCCCGACACCGAGCTCTCCGGCCCCGTCGCCCTGGAGCTCGTCGTGAGCCGCGGCCCGGAGAAGGCCAAGCTCCTCGTGCCGGACCTGAAGGGCCTTTCCTTCGCCGACGCCCTCCTCCAGGTGGAGAAGGCCAACGTCCCGACGGATTTCTCCCTCAGGAAGGCCGACGGCCGCGAAAAGGCCGGCGTCGTCGCGAGCCAAACCCCCGCGGCGGGCAGCCTCCTGCCGACCAACGGCCACCTCGGCGTGACCCTGACCCTGCCCGCCCCCGAGAAGGGCATGGTCGCCGGCCTCTTCGAGCGCGAGCTGCCCGAGTATCCCTACCCCCTGCGCGTCCTCGTCGAGGCCCAAAAGCCGACGGGCGAGCGCGTGCCCCTCATCCGCGTCAACCATCCGGGCGGGAAGTTCTCCGTTCCCTACTTCCTCCCCGAAAATTCCGTGCTGGTCCTGACGGTTCTTGAGCGCGAGGTCGCCCGGACCGAGGTCAGGGCGCCGTGAGCGCGCGGCCGATCCCGCGCAAGGCCGGCCTCTCCGCCGCGGAGAAGCCGGGCGTGGTCGGCCGTCCCGCCGGCATGCCGGCCAAGGCCGGCGCGGTGGGCGGGCGCAAGCCCGGCTCCCGCCGCCCGAACGCGAGCCTGCCGCCCGCGGAGGCCCCGACCGAGCCGCCCGCCCGGGCTCCCGAGAAGAAGCCTCGGCCCCGCGGCCGCGGCGGCGAGGAGCGCTACCGCCTGGTCGAGGCGATCTTCTTCCACCTCTACGACATCGGCCTCAGCGTGGACTTGAAGAAGGTCGCCGCCATCATCCCGGCCCACGACGACTTCGACTTCGTGAAGCGCCGCGACACGCCGGCCTCCCTCCAGCTGCCCCGCCCCCTCGTCCTCAAGCTGGACGAGGGCGAGTGCCTGGACGCCGGCGACTTCGAGTGCG
>JAEUJG010000331.1 GCA_016794765.1 Spirochaetaceae bacterium
GATTTTCCGCAAGACCTAAAGGAGTCGCCCGCATCGATTCCCCGCCTTTTTTTTCTTTTTCTTTCTCTTTCCCACGCTTTCCCTCCGTGGGCTCCGTGTCTTGGTGTGAGACATTCTTAAGAATTCCACACCAAGGCACGAAGGCGCGGAGCAAGAGTGGTGGGGTACCATCGGAAATTCGTGATGGTGCCCTTGCCCGGGGGAGCCGCTTCCATCCCTCGGCCCAGTGGTTTATCCTGACTTGTCTCTTTCTCTTTAGCCAAAAATGTGTATAGTATACCGCAAGCTTGAAGCGGAGCGGTTCCGCGCGAGCGTGTCCACCTGGGGAGGGAAACAGCATGAAGAAAAACGAAAGTCAGGCCGAAAAGCCCGCCGACCTTGAAGAGAAGCAGAAGGCCCTCGAGGCGGCGCGACTCCAGATAGAAAAGCAGTTCGGCGTCGGTTCCCTCATGAAGCTCGGCACGCACGACAACGCCGTCGGCATCGATTCCGTCCCCTCCGGCTCCATACTCCTCGACGAAGCCCTCGGCGTCGGCGGCTATCCCCGCGGCCGCGTCATCGAGATCTACGGCCCCGAATCCTCGGGCAAGACCACGCTTGCCCTCCATGCGATCGCCGAGGCCCAGAAAAAGGGCGGCATCGCGGCCTTCATCGACGCGGAGCACGCGCTGGATCCCGTCTACGCCAAGAACCTCGGCGTCAATATCGACGAGCTCTGGGTCTCCCAGCCGGACAACGGCGAGCAGGCCCTCGACATCGCCGAATCGCTCATCCGTTCCGGCGCGGTGGACATCATCGTCGTCGACTCGGTCGCCGCCCTGACCCCCCAGGCGGAAATCGAGGGCGACATGGGCGACGCCCACGTGGGCCTCCAGGCCCGCCTCATGAGCCAAGCCCTCCGCAAGCTGACGGGCACCCTCGCCAAGTCCAAGACCATCCTCGTCTTCATCAACCAGATCCGCATGAAGATCGGCGTCATGTTCGGCAATCCGGAGACGACGACGGGCGGCAACGCCCTCAAGTTCTACGCCTCGGTCCGCCTGGAAGTCCGCAAGATCGAAACCATAGAAAAGGGCGAGGAAGAGGCGGTGGGCAACCGCGTCCGCGTCAAGGTCGTGAAGAACAAGGTCGCGCCGCCCTTCAGGAAGGTCGAGCTTGAAATCATGTTCGGCAAGGGCATTTCCTCCTCGGGTTCGCTCATCGACGCCGCCGTCAAGTACGACATCGTCGACAAGAAGGGCGCTTGGTATGCCTTCGGCGAGGAAAAGATCGGTCAGGGCCGCGACAACGCCAAGCTCTTCATCGAGCAGAATCCGGAGATCGCCGTGGAGATCGAGCGCCGGGTGCGCGAGCGGATCTTCTCGGTGACGCCGGCCGACACCAAGCAGGTCCCGCCGCTCAAGGGCGCTCCCGCCTCCGGCGCGGCGGCCAAGACCGAAGCGGCCTCCGTCGGCCTCGCCGCCGCCGCGGCCAAGACCGCGACGATCGTAGCCGAGGCACCCAAGCCAGCGGCCGCGGCGAAGGCGGCAGCCAAGCCCGCGAAGCCCGCGGCCGCCGTACCGCCTCCCGCCGACGAAGACGCCCTTTTCTAGTCGATGGAAACCGTCTACCTCGGCCTCGGCGCCAACCGCGGCGAGGCCGCCCGGACGATCCGGGCGGCCTTCGCCGAGCTTTCGCGGCTCCTTGACGCTCCGCGGCTGTCCTCCCTTTGGCGCTCCCGTGCGCGATACTACGAGGACCAGCCCGACTTCGTGAACGCGGTAGCCGCGGGCGAAACGAGTCTTTCGCCGCGGGAGCTCCTCGCCGCCATCCACCGGATAGAGGCCGATTTCGGCCGGGACCGGAGCGTGGAGATCTCCAAGGGCCCCCGTCCCCTCGACATCGACATCCTCCTCTTCGGCGCCCGGATCATCGCCGAAAGCGACCTCATCGTCCCGCACGCCGGGCTCAGGGAGCGCAAATTCGCCCTTCTGCCCCTCCTCGAGCTTGAGCCCTCCCTCGCCGATCCCGTCTCGGGCACGCCCTATGCCGAGCTTCTCGCCCTCCTTCCAGCCCAGGGTATTTACCTTCTGGACGAGGGCGGCTATGATCTAATCCACGTATAAACAACCATGGAAGACACGCAAGACTACTCGGCGATGCCGGGGGCGCCCACCGGGGATGGCCGACGTTTTCGCCTCAAGGACTTTGAAGGCCCCCTCGACCTTCTGCTCTTCCTTATCAAAAAAAACGAGATGAGCGTCTACGACATCCCGGTCGCCTCGATCACCGAGCAATATCTCGAGATCCTGGACGGGGACGAGGCCATCGACCTCGACGACCTCACCGAGTTCTATTCCATGGCCGCCACGCTCCTCTACATCAAGTCGCGGATGCTCCTGCCGGTCGAGGTCGACCTCGGCGAGGAGCTCGACGATCCCCGCCGCGAGCTCATCGAAAAGCTCATCGAATACCAGAAATTCAAGCGGCTTTCGGAGCTGATGGAAAAGAAGGAACTCGAGGTCGAATGGGCGATCGAGCGCAAGAAAATGCAGCGGCCCTTGCCCTTCGCCGAGGAAGCCTCCCTCTGGGAGGAAATCGACGTCTGGGACCTCCTCAAGACCTTCTCGTCCCTCGTCACCAACCTCACCTCGGAACGGATCATCGACCTGTATGAGGAAGTCTCGATCAACGAGAAGATCACCCTCATCCACGAGATTCTCGACGCCAAGGATTCGCTTTCCTTCACCGAGCTCATCACGAGGCCGCGCTCCACGATGGACGTCGCCTGCGCCTTCCTCGCCATCCTGGAGGCGGTGAAATTCCGCCTCATTTCGATCTACCAACATCGCCTTTTCGGCGACATAGTCATCCGTCGCCGCCTCGAGGCGCCGGAGTCGGAGGATCATGGAACTGAGGCTTGAAAAAGAGGCCGCCCTCATCGAGACGGTGCTCTTCCTCGAATCCGAACCCATGGACGAGGCGGCCCTGTCGCGCGCCACCGGCCTCGACAAGGAAGTGATCGAACGCGCCCTTGAAACCCTCGTCGAAGACTGCAGGGCCGCGACGCGCGGCCTCGAACCGGTCAAGTCGGGCGGCGGCTGGATTCTCGCGCCCAAGGCCGAACTCTGGGAGTCCCTCAAGGAGCGCTACGGAAAGAAGGCCGACTCGCGCCTCTCCCGCGCCGCCCTCGAGACCCTCTCCATCGTCGCCTATTCCCAGCCCATCACGCGGGCCGAGGTGGAGGCCATCCGCGGCGTCTCCGCCGACGGCATGATCCGCTTCCTCCTCGAGAAGGCTTTCATCAAGGAAGTCGGCAAGAAGGAGGCTCCCGGCAGGCCCGTCCAGTACGGCACCACGAAGGAGTTCCTCAAGTACTTCCGTCTCGGCTCCATCGCCGATCTTCCCAAGCTCGACGAACTCGAGCGCGAGCGCTTCGGCGACGAGGAAGAGGAGGCCGCCGCCGCGCCCGCCGTCGGTCCCTTCCGCGCCGGCGCTTCCCTCATCGAACATTCCCGCCCCGAGGCCCACGCGGCGGAGGCCCAAGCCGCCGAGATCCTCGCGGCGGAGGCCCATGTCGCCGACGCCCACGCGGCCGAAGCCGAAGCGACGGCGACTGAAAGCCCGGCGCCCGTGTCCGAAACGGCGGAAGCGGCCCAAACGCCCCTGGCCGACGCGGCGCCCGCGGCGGCCGACGAAGGCAAAGACGAACAGGAGTCGGGAAACGAATCCGGCCGATGAGGAAGGGCAGGGGCCTGTCCGCCTCCAAGCCTGGCTCGCGCGGGCCGGCGTAGCCTCGCGCCGCGCGGCGGAGCGCATCATCCTAGAGGGCCGGGTCGCCGTCAACGGCCTCGTCGTCACCGAACTCGGCAGCAAGGTCTCGCCGGGCGACACCGTCGCCCTGGACGGCAAGCCCCTCTCCCTCGAGGAGACGAAGCGCTACATCCTCCTCAACAAGCCGGCGGGCCGCATTTCCGCGATGGCCGATCCCGAGGGCCGCCCCCTCGCCGTCGACCTCCTCAAGCCGGCCGTAGCCGAGCGCGTGTACAACGTCGGCAGGCTCGACCAATGGTCCTCCGGCCTCCTCCTCTTCACAAACGACGGCGAGCTGGCCGCCCTCCTCGGCCACCCCTCCGGAGGCATCGAGAAGGAATACGAGGTCCGCACCGATCTCGACATCCCGAATACGGTCTTCTTTTCCTTCGAGCGTGGAGTCCTCGTCGACGGCGAGCGCTACCGCGCCAAGAGCGCCGTCCGCACCGGCCCGCGCTCGGCCCGCATCATCCTCGTGGAGGGCAAGAACCGCGAGATCCGCCGCGTCCTCCAAAGCTACGGCCTGCGCGCCCTCGCTCTCCGTCGCGTCCGGATCGGCCCCTTGGAACTTGGGGACCTGGTCGAAGGCGGTTACCGAGAGCTGTCGGCGGAGGAAGTCGCGGCCCTCTACGCCGCGGCGGGGAAGTCCGGGAAACAATGAATGCCGGCGACGGGGGGCCAAGGCCTCGGGTCCATCCTCGTCGTCTCAGCCGGTCTCCTTGAAGTCCCCGCGAACGAGGAAGCCCGGGTCCCGGAGCGGGCCCCGACCCCGGCCCAAGAAAAGACTTTCACGCCTAATCACCATAATTAGGAAGGATCAATGGTAATCGCGATCGACGGCCCGGCGGGATCCGGGAAAAGCACCATCGCCCGGATGCTCGCAGAGGGATTGGGTTTCGTGTACGTGAATTCGGGCAATCTCTACCGCGCGCTCACCCTCGCGGCCCACCGCGCCGGCTTCGAGCCGACCCAGGTCGAGGAAACCCTCGCCCGCGCCCGCGCGGCGCGCATCGAGTACCGCGGCAAGCGCCTCTTCCTTGACGGCGAAGACGTCGAGGATCTGCTCCATTCCGCGCCCGTGGACGCCCGCGTCGCGCAGGTTTCGGCCATCCCGGCGCTCCGCGAGATCGTCAACGTCGAGGTCCGGCGCATCGCCGGCGGCATGGACGCCGTCGTCGAGGGCCGCGACATGACCACCGTGGTCTTCCCCGACGCGAGATACAAGTTCTTCCTCGACGCGAGCCCCGAGGCCAGGGCCAAGCGGCGCCTCGACCAGGGAACGAGCGGCGACTCTCTCGAGGAGATTGCCAGGAATATCGCGATGCGGGACGAGATCGACCGCGCCAAATCGGTCGGCGCCCTTAAAATCGCCCCCGACGCCTGTTATTTGGACAGCTCGGACTTGACCTTACGGGAAGTTTATGACAATCTATACGGGAAAATTCTTCTTCAAGGGAACCATATGGTGAAGGAAGTGGAAATGGGTGCACCCGATCCCTCCCGGGACAACATCCAGACACAATTGCAGGAACAGTATCTCAAGAGCCTGGAAGGACTTGAGGAGGGTGGTCTTGTCGAGGGCCACGTCATCCAGGTCACGAACGATTTCGTCTTCGTCGACGTCGGCTACAAGTCCGAGGGCAAGATCCCGGTCATCGAATTCGGTGACCAGATCCCCAAGGCGGGCGAGGTCGTCAGCGTCATACTCGTCAAGAAAGAGGCCCGGAACGGCGAAATCGTCGTTTCCAAGAAGCGGGCGGATGAAAAGGTCTACTGGCGCGCCGTCTCCAACGCCTTCAAGGATCAGCTTCCCATCGAGGGAACGATCGACAAGGAGATCAAGGGCGGCTTCGAGGTCAACCTCGGTCACGGGCTCCGCGGATTCCTCCCGGCGTCCAAGGCCGACGTCCAGCGTCTCGAGAAGGGCGACAAGCTTGTCGGCCTCAAGACCTCCTTCTACCTCGAGCGCCTCTACTCCGAGAAAAAGGTCAACATCGTCCTCAACCGCCGCAAGTGGATGGAAGAGGATATCGAGAAGCGCCGCGACGAGTTCTTCAACAACACCCAGATCGGCGACTCCGTCGTCGGCGTGGTGAAGAGCTTCACCAGCTTCGGCGCCTTCATCGACCTCGGCGGCTTCGACGGCCTCCTACACATCAACGACATGAGCTGGGGTCACGTGACCCGGCCCAAGGACTTCGTGAAGAAGGGGCAGGAGATCGAGCTCAAGGTCATCCGCATGGAGCCCGAGGAGCGGAGGATCAACCTCTCCCTCAAGCACTTCCAGGCTGATCCTTGGAGCACCTTCGAGGAGCGCTACCATATCGGCGACATCGCGCACGGCAAGGTCACCAAGCTGACCGAGTACGGCGCCTTCATCGAGCTCGAGGAGGGCATCGAGGGCCTCGCGCACATCTCCGAGTTCTCCTGGGTCCGCAAGATCCGGAAGCCGGAGGAGATGTTCAACGTCGGCGACGAAGTCGACTGCATGGTCCTCAACTACGACCTCCAGGCCGGCAAGGTCTCCCTCGGTCTCAAGCAGGTCCAGGACAATCCCTGGGACCAGGTTTCCGAGAAGTACCCCACCGGCATGCGCCTCCAGGCCAAGGTCGTCAAGCTTACCGCCGCGGGCGCCTTCGTGGAGCTCGAAGAGGGCATCGACGCCTTCCTCCACGCGGACGACCTCTCCTGGACCAAGCACGTCAAGAACCCGGCCTCCGAGCTCGCGGTCGACCAGGTCCTCGAGGTCATGGTCATCGAGAGCGATCCCGAGGACCGCAACATCCGCGTCGGCGTCAAGCAGCTCGAGGAAGATCCCTGGCGGTCCTTCGCCAAGGCCTTCCGCGTGGGCTCCACGGTCGACGGCGTCGTTTCCTCCGTCACGGACTTCGGCGTCTTCGTCAAGGTCCAGGGCGACATCGAGGGCCTCATCAAGAAGCAGGACCTCTCCGAGGACAAGGACGAGCCCTACGACGACGCCCTCAAGCGCTTCAGCGCCGGCATGGCCGTGAAGGCCCTCGTCGTCGAGCTCTCCGTCGATCGCCAGAAGCTCGGCCTCTCCATCAAGGACCTCGTGCGGCGCCAGCAGCGCGAGGAGATGTCCCGCTTCATGCAGGACGACGCCTCCGAGGGCTACACCCTCGGCGACCTCCTCAATTCCAAGAAGAGCTGATCGGACCCGGGGCGGCGGCCAAACGCCGCCCCGGCCTTCCGAAAAGCCATGGCAAGCGATCAGCCGAGAACATCGATGATCGGCCCCATCGATCCCGCCAAATTCGAAACCCTCGTCGAGATCAGCGCCCTCATCAATTCCAATTACGGCAACGCGACCTCCCTCCTCACGCAAATCCTCGAATCGGCCACCAAACTGACCGAGGGCGAAGCGTCTTCCCTCGTCCTCCGCGACCCGGAGACGGACATCCTCCGCTTCGAGATCGCCCTGGGTCCCAAGGGCAGCGAGGTCAAGAACTTCACGCTCAAGTCGGGCGAGGGGATCGCCGGTTGGGTCGCGCTTCACGGGCAGTCCCTCATCGTCAACGACGTCGAGGCCGACGCCCGCCACTTCGACAACATCGGCAAGTCGATCGGCTTTCCGGCCCACTCGATCCTGGCCGTGCCCATGCGCGTCAGGGACGTGACCGTCGGCGTCATCGAGATCATCAACAAGAAAAACCAGAAGTATTTCACCCAGAACGACCTCCAGTGGCTGGAGATCTTCGCCGTCCAGGCCGCGATCGCCGTGGAGAACGCCCGCTACCTTGAAAAGGCGCGGGACGAAATCCACTACCTGCGCGACCAGGTCCAGGCGGGCCGGGGATGGCACAGCCTCATCGCCGAAAGCCCGGCGATCAAGGAAAAGCTCGAACTCATCGACCGCGTGGCCCGCACCGACTCCTCCGTCCTCATCCTCGGAGAGAGCGGCGTCGGCAAGGAGCTTTTCGCCGAGCAAATCCACCTCAAGTCGGAGCGCCGCGACGGGGCCTTCGTCCGCGTGAACTGCGCGGCCCTGCCAGAGGGCCTCCTCGAGAGCGAGCTCTTCGGCCACGTCAAGGGCGCCTTCACCGACGCGGTGCAGAGCCGCAAGGGCCGCTTCGAGCTGGCCGACGGCGGCACCATCTTCCTCGACGAGATCGGCGATTTCCCCCTGAAGCTCCAGGCGAAGCTCCTCCGGGTGCTGCAGCAGCGGAGTTTCGAGCGGGTAGGGTCCAGCGACCCCATCACGGTGAACGTGCGCATCGTGGCCGCCACCAACCGGAACATCGAGAGCCTCGTCGAAAAGGGCGAATTCCGCTCGGACCTGTATTATCGCCTCAACGTCCTGCCCATCCTCGTCCCGCCCCTCAGGCAACGCAAGGAGGACATCGCCGCGCTGGCCGAGTTCTTCCTGAAGCGCTTCTCCCGCGAGATGAACAAGCGCTTCGACGGCTTCGCGGACGCGGCGATGGAACTCATGTTGTCCTATTCGTGGCCGGGCAACGTCCGCGAGCTCGAAAACGCCGTCGAGCGCGCCGTGGTCATCGCCAAGGGCTCCCGCATCGGGCCGCAGGACCTCCTCCTCGGCTCCATGACGGGCCATACCGACGAATACGGCGGCAAGAGCCTCAAGGACGCGCTGGTCACCTTCAAGCGGCATTTCATACGAAAGGCGCTCGAGGAAAACCGCTGGAACCAGACCGAGACCTCCAAGGTCCTCGACATCCAGCGGACCTACCTCTCGCGCCTCGTCAAGGAACTTTCGATAGCAAATCCCAAGGAGTAACGACATGGACACCGCAATCCGCCCTCCGAAGCACGAGGCCGAGGAGAAGAAGACCTTCAACCAGAAGCTGGCCGACTTCCTCCGGAAATACCGCACCATCCTCCTCGCCGTCCTCGTCGCGGCCGTGGTCGCCGTCGTCGGCGTGGCCGTCTGGACCGCCGTGTCCAATTCCCGCGCCAACGCCTCGACCGCCCGCGTCGAGCGGCTCACCGAGGACATGTCCGCCTGGGCCGCCGAGCAGGACGCCGCCAAGAAGGCCGAGGCCGAGAAGGCCCTGGTCGCGGGCCTCGACGAGGTCGTCGCCACGTGGTCCCGCAGCTTCGCCGCCGGCAGGGCTCTCGCCATGCGCGCCCGCCTCAACGAGGAGAAGAAGGACTGGGCCGCCGCCGAGAAGGACTGGAACGAGGCCGCCGCGCGCTTCCCCAAGACCTTCCTGGCGCCCGTCGCGATCCAGAACGCCGCCGCCGCCGCCGAGGAGCGCGGCGCCGCCGAGGCCGCCGCCGCTTACTACAAGCGCCTCGTCGACAACTACTCGGGCAAGAGCGTCGGCATTCCCCACGCCTACTTCTCCCTCGGCCGCCTCGCCGAGGAGTCCAAGGACTACGCCGCCGCCCTCGGTCACTACGAGAAGATCGTCGCCTCCTACCCCGACGACGATTGGACAAAGCTCGCCAAAGACCGTATACTCTTCCTGAAATCCCGCGGCCTCGCGAAGTGATTCGATAGCAAGTTGGGCGAGACCCGGGGCAGCGGCCCCGGGTTTTTTATTCCCGAAAAGTCCGTGTTCGAAAAGGGGAAAGCGCCATGGCCAAGAAGCGTCCCAAGTTCCTCGAAACCCGCGTTTTCGGTTTCGTCATCGCCGCCGCGATAGCGGGCATCTTCCTGGCCGTCGGCTACGGCACGGCCCTTCTCACGCCCCTCGAGCTCAAGACCCTCGACACCCACTTCTTCCTCAAGACGAGCTTCCGCGGCAAGACCGTCCAGGAAGGCTCGGTCTACGCCGAGAAGAACGTGAAGATCTCCGACGACATCCTCATCGTCGGCATCGACTTCAACTCGCTGACCAAGTACGGCAAGTGGCCCTTCCCCCGCTGGCGCCACGCCGACCTCGTCAACGCCTTCGCCCGCATCAAGGACCAGACCAAGCGCGAAAGCGCCCTCTTCCTCGACGTGTTCTTCATCGATCCCGATCCCGCCGCGGAGGACGACGCCAAGCTCACGAAGAGCATCGCCGCCTCGGACCGCGTCTTCCTGGAGACGGCGCTCTCCCCGATGGCCCTTACCTCCGCCGGAGCGGAGGAGATGGTCGCCCGCGAGCGCCGGCTCTATTCCCGCCTCGGCACCCTGACCCGCGTCTCCGGCCCCTGGCGCGAGATGCGGAGCTATCTCGGCTCCGAGCCGCCCCTCCCGGACTATATCGAGGCGACCAAGGCCTACGGCCACGCCAATTTCCAGCCCGACCGCGACCAGGTCTATCGCCGCCAGCCCCTCGTCGCCAAGGCCAGCCTCCTCGTGGAAAACGTCCTCTACGAGGACCTAAAGCCCGGCTACACCGTCGACGGCGCCGCCTACGAGCGCCTTGCCTGGGTGGACCGGGACGGTTTCTACCACAACGTAAAGACGCCCCTCGACGCGGCCTCCATCGCGGCCCTCGGCAGGACTCTCGAGAAAAACTCGCCGAAAAAAGTGGAAGACCGCAACGGCGACGGCACGCCCGACGCCGAGTACTTCGTCCTGCGCAAGTTCAAGGACAACTTCGTTCCCTCCATCACGCTCGCGCTGGCCCTCGATTACTTCGGCAAGACCCTCGCCGACGCCGACGTCATCCTCGGCGACCGCATCCGCATCGAGGCCCCGACCCGCTATGATCCGGATTCGGGGGAGCGCCGTCCCTACGAGATCCAGGTCGTCCCCGACGAGTACGACGAGTCCGGCAACCTCGTCAAGGAAGGAAAGAGAAGGGTAGTGCCCTTCATCGAGATTCCCATCGACAACCAGGGCCAGATGCTGGTCAACTTCATGGGCGACCCTTCGAGCGACACCCCGGAAGGTCCTCAGACCTTCCCGGTCCGCTCCTACGCCGGCTACGCCGACAAGGCGCCGGGCGAGGATCCGGCGCTCTGGCGCCGGACGATGGCGGCCGGCAACAAGATCGTCATGGTGGGCGCCTTCGCCAAGGGCATGGCCGCGGACGAGAAGCCGACCCCCTTCGGCCTCATGTACGGAATCGAGCTCCACGCGAACGCCCTCAATACGATCCTCATGGACAATTTCATCAAGCCGGCGCCCGCATGGCTCGATATCCTGATCCTCGCGGGCCTCGTGTTCCTCGTCGCCTTCATGAGCTCCCGGCTCGGGACGATCTTCTCCTTCTTCGGCACCCTGTTGCTCGTCACGGGCTTCTTTTTCGCGGTGACGATGGCCTTCGAGAACCGCTCGGTCCTCCTCGGATTCGCCTCTCCCGCGATGGCCATGCTTTTCACCTTCGTCGCCATCGTGGTCTACCGCGCGATGACCGAGGAAAGGGACAAGCGCCAGATCCGCGAGACCTTCGGCAAGTACGTGAGCCCCCGCGTCGTAGACCAGCTCGTTGAGAATCCGCCCGAGCTCGGCGGCGTGGACAAGCAGCTCACCGTCCTCTTCTCCGACATCCGCGGTTTTACGACCCTCTCCGAGTCCATGTCCCCGCAGGAGCTCGTCAACCACCTGAACCTCTACCTGACGGCGATGACGGACACAATTCTCGAGTACGGCG
>JAEUJG010000417.1 GCA_016794765.1 Spirochaetaceae bacterium
GCCAGCGAGCTCCGCTGCGCCTCGTGTGGCAGGACTCCTACAACTCCGGCAACGAAACCATCGACGCCCAGCACCGCGCCTTGTTCGACCTCGCCAACGCAGCCTTGGGCCAAGCCGTGGAGGGCTATGCCGGGTCGGGCGGAAAGCTCGCCGGGACGGTCAAAACCTTGTATGGAACCTTGGAGGGGCATTTCGCCGATGAGGAGGCGGTGCTCGCGGCGTTCGGCTTCCCGGAGGCGGAACTGGAGGCGCACCGCCGGGAGCACGGAAGCCTTCTCGTACTGGCCGGTCGGCTTGCGGAGCACATCGCCTGCCAGCCGGACACGACCGTCTCCGCCCTCCTTGATTTCGTGAACGAGGTGGTGTTCAGGCACCTCCTCAACGAGGATTCGCGGTTCTTTGCCCTTACGCGGGCACGCGGCGCGATACCTTCCCGGGGAGGCGCCTCGGGAACCTAGCCTGGTCTCCGAGATCCGCCATCGGCGATCCGCCGCCGCCGCGCCCGGCCGCCGTCGCGCCGGTTCGCCGGCGCGCCGTCCGCGCTTGTGGCCCCGTCGGCGGGCCCCCGTTTCCTTCCGCCCCGCGCCCCCTTCCCCAAGGGGCCCGGCGGAAGCTAGAGTGGACGCGTGATTCCGCCCCTCAGCATCGCTTCCTTCAACGCCGAAAACTTCTATCTCCTCGTCGAAGGCGTCGACTCCCGCGCCGCGCTCGAGGCCCTCGACGGGCGCGACTATCTCGCGATGAACGCCTCGATCTTCAATCCGAACAAGGAACGCTCCAAGATCGCCGAGATCGCGCGGACCATCCTCGAGTCCGACTTCGACCTCGTGGGACTCTGCGAGGTCGGCGGCATGGAAACCCTCGCCGCCTTCAACCGCCTTTACCTCGAGGGCCGCTACGACTGCTTCCTCCACGAGGAGAACTCCAGGCGGGGCATCTTCGTCGGCGCCCTCCTCAAGAAAGGCCGCTTCCCCGGCGCCCGCGCGCGCAACATGCCGGGCTCCTTCTCGCGGAACCTCCTCCGCCTCGACCTGGGACCAGCGGGCGGCCACCTCGAGGTCTTCGTCGTCCACCTCAAGTCCCAGCACGGTCCCGACCGGGGCCTCGAGCAGCGCATCCGCGAGGTCGAGCGCCTCGCCTCCCTGGTGCGGACCCGGAACTGCGTCGTGATGGGCGATTTCAACGGCATCCTGATCCGCGGCGAGGCGCAGTTCGAGTACGAGCCCTTCCTCGCGCTGCCCTTCCGCGACGTCCTGGAGGCGGTCGGCATGCCCTCGGCCGAGCGCCGCACGCATTACCACTTCGGTCCCGAGCTCAACTTCGCCCAGCTCGACTACATCTTCTGCTCGGAGGACCTTGAAGTGCTCGACGCGGGCGTCATCGAGGGGGAGATCCCCTTGAATCGCGCCCAGCGCGCCCTCCTTCCTTCCGACCATCTTTTCATCCGCGCCCGCTTGCGTCCGGCTGGCGGGGCCCGGGGCGGGGCAGGGGAGACGCATTCGCCGCGCGCCGCCGCCGAAAGCCAGGCCAAGGTCGACGTCGCGGGCGAAGTCGGGGTTCCGGCCGCGCCCGCGGGCTTCGCGGCCCGCCTCTTCGCCCTTGCCCGTCGCCGCCTTCGCTCTCTCTTCCCTTCCTCCTAGCCAAATCCGCCAATGGCCTTCCCCGATTCGCGCAAAAAATACTCAAATTGTTATTGACGTATCTGTCTTTTCAGGTGACTATGTTTATACCGAAAAAACTAGGTGCCGTGGATGTCTGCCGCGATCATCGAGGCTGGTAAGTCGGGATGACGCGACAAGGTTATTGTATCGACTGTTTGTGACGCTTGTGTCGATAAAAGCCCGCCAAGGCGCTTCGGGAACATGGCAGGACGCCGGAAGCCGGCATGAGAACAAGGAGAACGAGATGCCCGTGAACGAAAAGATCCTCGACCTCGCGAACAAGATCTCGCGGACCAAGCGGGGCTCGAAGATGGAGATCAAGCCGGAGTATCCGGAGTACCGGATCCTCGCGCCCATCGTCACGGACGAGATGGCCGACGTGGCCCTCTCTCTCGAGTTCCGCAAGCACCTGACCGCCGAGGAAATCGCGGTCAAGTGCGGCAAGCCCCTCGCCGAGACCAAGCGGATCCTCGAGGAGTGCGCGGCCGTCGGCGTCGCCTTCTCCGAGGAAAAGCTCGGCGTCATGTATTACTGGGTCGACGTCTGGGTCCCCGGCCACATGGAGATCATCGTCAACACCAAGGCGAACGTCGAGCGCTTCCCCGACATCGCCAAGTGCTTCGACGACTACGGCAAGCGGCGGGCCCCGATGTCCGTCGGCAACTTCCCGGTGGGCACGGGCGTCATGCGCGTCATCCCCATCGAGCGCGCCGTGGAGGGCGAGACCCGCCGGGCCTCCTTCGAGGAGGTCTCCAAGTACCTGAACGAGAACACCGTCTTCACGGTCTCCGACTGCTCCTGCCGCACCTCGCGCGAGGCCCAGGGCGAGGGCTGCGGCCACCTCAAGGAAGAGATGTGCATCCAGATGGGCCACGCCGCGGAATACTACATCCGCACCGGCCGCGGCCGCGAAATAACCCGCGACGAGGCCTTCGAGATCATCAGGAAGGCCGAGGCGAACGGCCTCATGCACTCGATCCCGAACACCGACGGCCCCGGCAAGACCCACGCGATCTGCAACTGCTGCGGTTGCGGCTGCCTCTCCATCCGCAACGCCGCGATGTTCGGCAACCCCGACATGATCCGCTCCAACTATGTCTCGGGCGTCGACGCGGAGAAGTGCGTGGCCTGCGGCGAGTGCGTGGAGACCTGCCCCACGAACGCCCTGCGCCTCGGGCAAAAGATCTGCTCCAAGAAGCCCCTGCCGCGCGAGCCGAGGCGAGACCGGCCCCACGACACCGAGTGGGGCCCGGACAAGTGGAACCACGACTACCGCGTGAACCGCAAGGTCGTCACCGAGGGCGGCACGAGCCCCTGCAAGGCCGAGTGCCCGGCCCACATCGGCATCCAGGGCTACCTGAAGCTCGCCGCCCAGGGCAAGTACCGCGAGGCCCTCGAACTCATCAAGACGGAGAATCCCTTCCCGGCCGTCTGCGGCCGCATCTGCCCGCGCAAGTGCGAGTCGGCCTGCACCCGCGGCGACCTCGACGACCCGATCGCGATCGACGAGGTCAAGAAGTTCATCGCCGAGCAGGACCTCTCCGAGAAGCACCGCTACGTGCCCCCCCGGAGGCACGACTACGGCAAGAAGGTCGCGGTCGTCGGCGCCGGCCCCTCCGGCCTTTCCTGCGCCTTCTTCCTGGCCCAGGACGGCTACGAGGTCACCGTGTTCGAGAAGGAGAAGGCCCTCGGCGGCATGCTCACGCTGGGCATCCCCGCCTTCCGCCTCGGGAAGAAGGTCGTCGAGGCCGAGATCGACATCCTCCGGGAGATGGGCGTCGTCTTCAAGACCGGCGTCGAGGTCGGCAAGGACCTCTCGCTGGCGGACCTGCGGGGACAGGGCTTCAAGGCCTTCTACCTCGCGATCGGCGCCCAGGCCGGCCGCAGGCTCGGCCTCGAGGGCGAGGACGCCAAGGGCGTCCTGACGGGCGTCGACTTTCTCCGCTCCGTCAACCTCGGCGAGGAGCTCCGGCTTTCCGGCAAGGTCGTCGTCATCGGCGGCGGCAACGTCGCCATCGACGTCGCGCGGACCGCCGTCCGCGTCGGCGCCGCCTCCGTGGAGATGCGCTGCCTCGAGGGCCGCGCGGAGATGCCCGCCCTTCCCGAGGAGGTCGCCGAGGCCCTCGCCGAGGGCATCGCGATCGAAAACTCCTGGGGCCCCAAGCGGATCCTCGTGGAGGGCGGCCGCGTGGTCGGCGTCGAGTTCAAGAAGTGCGTCTCCGTCTTCGACGCCGACAAGCGCTTCAGCCCGAAGTACGACGAGTCCGCGACGGTGACTGTCCCCGCCGACCACGTCCTCGTCTCCGTCGGCCAGGCGATGGAATGGGGCAGTCTCCTCGAAGGCAGCAAGGTCGAGCTCAATCCCGGCAAGACCGCGAAGGCCGATCCCGCGACCCTCCAGACCGCGGAGCCGGACGTCTTCGCGGGCGGCGACGCCCTCACGGGACCGAAGTTCGCGATCGACGCCATCGCGATGGGCAAGGAAGCGGCGATCTCCATCCACCGCTACGTCCAGCCCGGCCAGAGCCTGACCCTCGGGCGCGTCAAGCGCGACTACCGCCCCCTCGACAAGACCAACCTCGACCTCGGGGGCTACGACAAGATCCCGCGGCAGGAGGCGAGGCACGAGGGCGAGGCGTTCGGCGCCGCCGGCCAGGGCGGTGCCGCCTCCTTCAAGGATACCCGCGGCACCTTCACCGTCGAGCAGGTCAAAAAGGAGACTGAGCGCTGCCTGTCCTGTGGCGCGACGGTCGTGGACGAGTTCATGTGCCTTGGCTGCGGCGCCTGTACGCTCAAGTGCAGGTTTGACGCCATCAAGCTCGAGCGGCGTTATGACGAATCCGGCGTCGAGTTCGAAAAGCTCAAGCCCCTCGTCCTCCGCCACATGCTGAAGCGCAAGATCCGCATCATGGTCGCCAAGCCGGGAAAGCTCCTCAAGAAGGCGCTTGCCGGCGGCGGAAGGTAAGCGAAATCCTCGACTCGGGCCGCCCTTGGGCGCCCGCGTCGAGCTTGTCCCGCGGCCTGGGCCGCGCTCCCCGCGCCCTTTCGGCCGCGGGGAGCTTGGCCATGGCAGGGTCCCTCGCTCCCTACAAAAGGTCTATAATGCCTAAACCATAGTTGACATATCGATAAGAATAGGACAAAATGACGGGGTTAAGGTAGAAAAGTCCGGGGCGGGGACACCCGCGGAGTGGACGAAAGCACGCATCACTTTGGATGCGGTTTTTTTTGGAACATAAATGACAGAAATGTCATTAAACCGCGACGCGGAAGAGCGGACGGCGGGAAGGCAGACAGGCATGGAATCGTTCAAGGTCATCGAGATCAAGAAGAACGTCTTCGAGGGCAACGCCGCGCGGGCCGAAGTCCTGCGCGCGGAGCTCAAACGGGACAAGGTCTTTCTCCTCAACCTCATGTCCTCCCCGGGATCGGGCAAGACGACGACGGTCGTGCGGACCATCGAGGCCCTGAAGGACGAGCTCGCCATCGGCATCCTCGAGGCCGACCTCGATTCGGACGTCGACGCCCACACGGTCGCCAAGACGGGCGCCAAGGTCATCCAGCTCCACTCCGGCGGCATGTGCCACCTCGACGCGGACATGACCCGCCAGGGCCTCGCGGGCCTCGGCACCGGGGGCCTCGATTTCGTCATCCTCGAGAACATCGGCAACCTGATCTGCACCGCCGAGTTCGACACGGGGGCCGCGCGGAACGCGATGATCCTCTCCGTCCCGGAGGGCGACGACAAGCCCCTCAAGTATCCCGGGATGTTCTCGATGGTGGACGTCCTCCTCGTCAACAAGATCGACGCGATGGCCTTCTTCGATTTCGACATGGAGGCGCTCGAGGAGCGCGTTAGGCGGCTCAATCCCAAGGTCAGGATCATCCCGGTCTCCGCCAAGACGGGCGAAGGCGTCGGGGCGTGGGCGGACTGGATCCGCGCCGAAGTCAACGAGTGGAAAAACGCGTAGCCCCCGCGGGCGGGCGATGATGGAGGAGATGCAGATGGTCAACGAGAAGGTTCTCGATTACGCGAACAAGATCAGCCGCGTCAAGCGCGGCTCCAAGGACGAGATCAAGCCCGAGTACCCGGAGTACCGGATCCTCGAGCCCGTCGTCACCGAGGCGATGGCCGAGGTCGGCCTCTGCCTCGCCCTCCGCGAACCGCGGAGCGTCGCCGAGGTCGCGGCCCTCTGCGGCAAGGGCGAGGAGGAGACCGGCAAGCTCCTCTGGGAGCTCGCCCTCTCCGGGGCCGCCTTCGTCAACACGATCGACGGCGTCGACAAGTACTGGCACGACATCTGGGTTCCCGGCCACATGGAGATGATGGTCAACAACAAGGAGAACGTGAGGAAGTTCCCGGTCATCGCCGAGTGCTTCGACCTGTACGGCAAGCGCCGCGGTCCCATGGGCGCCGGCAACTTCCCCGTCGGCGTCGGCCCCATGCGCGTCATCCCCATCGAGAAGTCGATCGACGGCGAGACCCGCCGCGCCTCCTACGAGGAGGTCTCCGGCTACCTCGACGAGAACTCGGTCTTCTCGGTCTCCGACTGTTCCTGCCGCACCTCGCGCGAGGTGATGGGCGAGGGCTGCGGCCACCTCAAGGAAGACATGTGCATCCAGATGGGCCACGCCGCCGAGTACTACATCCGCACCGGCCGCGGGCGCCAGATAACGCGCGAGGAGGCCTTCGAGATCATCCGGAAGGCCGAGGCCAACGGCCTCATGCACTCGATCCCGAACACCGACGGCCCCGGCAAAACCCACGCCATCTGCAACTGCTGCGGTTGCGGCTGCTTCGCCATGCGCCTCGCCGGCGCCTGGTCCAATCCCGACATGGTGCGCTCGAACTACGTCTCCGAGGTCGACCCGGAGAAGTGCGTGGCCTGCGGCGAGTGCGTGGAGAACTGCCCCACGAACGCCCTCCGGCTCGGCCAAAAGATCTGCGCCAAGACCCCGGTCAAGGAGAAGAAGCGCGAGCTTCCGTACGACACCGAGTGGGGTCCGGACAAGTGGAATCCCGAGTACCGCACGAACCGCAAGGTCGTCACCGAGGGCGGCACGAGTCCCTGCAAGGCGGAGTGCCCGGCCCACATCGGCATCCAGGGCTACCTGAAGCTCGCCGCCCAGGGCAAGTACCGCGAGGCCCTCGAGCTCATCAAGACGGAGAATCCCTTCCCGGCCGTCTGCGGCCGCATCTGCCCGCGCAAGTGCGAGTCGGCCTGCACCCGCGGCGACCTCGACGACCCGATCGCGATCGACGAGGTCAAGAAGTTCATCGCCCAGCAGGACCTTTCCGACAGGAACCGCTATGTTCCCCGGATCAGGCACGAGTACGGCAAGAGGATCGCCGTCGTCGGCGCCGGCCCCTCCGGCCTCTCCTGCGCCTACTACCTCGCGGTCGAAGGCTACAAGGTCACCGTCTTCGAGAAGCAAAAGGCCCTCGGCGGCATGCTCACCCTGGGCATCCCCTCCTTCCGCCTCGAAAAGGAGGTCGTGGAGGCCGAGATCGCGATCCTCAGGGAGCTCGGCGTCGAGTTCAAGACCGGCGTCGAGGTCGGCAAGGACCTCTCGCTGGCCGACCTGCGGGGACAGGGCTTCAAGGCCTTCTACCTCGCGATCGGCGCCCAGGCCGGCCGCAGGCTCGGCCTCGATGGCGAGGACGCGAAGGGCGTCGTCACCGGCGTCGACTTCCTCCGAGAGGTCAACCTCGGTTCCGCCCCAAGGCTCTCCGGCAAGGTCGTCGTGATCGGCGGCGGCAACGTCGCGATCGACGTCGCCAGGACCGCGACCCGGGTCGGCGGCGAGGCGGTCACGATGTACTGCCTCGAGAGCCGCGCGGAGATGCCCGCCCTGCCGGAGGAGATCGACGAGGCCCTGGCCGAGTCCATCGCCATCGAGAACTCCTGGGGTCCCAAGCGCATCGTCGCGGAGAACGGCCGCGTCGTCGGCGTCGAGTTCAAGAAGTGCGTCTCCGTCTTCGACGAGAACCGCCGCTTCAACCCGAAGTTCGACGAGAGCGTCACGAAGCTCGTACCGGCCGACCAGGTCCTCGTCTCCGTCGGCCAGGCCATGGACTGGGGCAAGCTTCTCGAAGGCGGCAAGATCGAGCTCAATCCGAACAAGACCGTCAAGGCGGATCCCACGACCCTCCAGACCGCCGAGAGCGACGTCTTCGCCGGCGGCGACGCGATGACCGGACCCAAGTTCGCCATCGACGCCATCGCCCTCGGCAAGGAGGCCGCGGTCTCCATCCACCGCTACGTCCAGCCGGGCCAGAGCCTCACGATCGGCCGCGTCGCCCGCGACTACCGCTCCCTCGACAAGGCGAACCTCGACCTCGAAAGCTACGACCGGATGCCCCGGCAGTCGGCCTGCCACGACGAGGACCACGCCTGCGCGCCTTCCTTCAAGGATCCGCGCGGCACCCTCACCGCCGAGCAGGTGCTGAAGGAGACCGAGCGCTGCCTTTCCTGCGGCGCCACGGTCGTGGACCAGTTCATGTGCGTGGGCTGCGGCGCCTGTACGCTCAAGTGCCGCTTCGACGCCATCAAGCTCGTGCGGAAGTACGACGCGGCCGGTCTCGAGCTCCGCGACATGAAGCCCGCGGTCGTGAAGTACGTCCTGAAGCGCAAGCTCAGGATCGCCGTCGCCAAGCCGGTGAAGGCCCTCAAGGCCGCCTTCTCGGGCGACAAGTCCTAGCCGGCGGGGAGGATAGGCATGCACGAGTTGGGTGTCGTCATCGAGATCGTGAAGACCGTCGAGGATTTCGCCAAGGCGAACGGGGTGACGAAGGTGGACACCATCGTCCTCCAGATCGGCGAGCTCTCGTCGATCATCCCG
>JAEUJG010000452.1 GCA_016794765.1 Spirochaetaceae bacterium
GAGACGCCGTTGGCGTAGGCGGAAAGCTTGAGCGCCAGGACGGTCATGCAGAAGGGCTCGCTCATGTCCTCGGGCCGCTCGCGGCCGAGGGCCAGGAAGTCCTTCCACTCGAGGCCGAGCTCCTGGGCCCAGGGGCGGAAGTACTTCTCCATGAGGTCGATGCCGAAGCGCTCGTTGCCCGCGGGAACCGGCGTGTGGGTCGTGAAGATGTTGGTCTGGAGCACGGCCTGCGCGGCCTCCGCGAAGGTGAACTTGCGCTCCGACATGATCTCGCGGACGCGCTCCAGGGCCAGGAAGGCGGAGTGGCCCTCGTTCATGTGCGTCGCCGCGACCTTGATGCCGAGGGCGCGCAACGCGCGGATGCCGCCGACGCCGAGGAGGATTTCCTGCCGGACGCGGGCTTCCTTGTCGCCGCCATACAGGGCAGCCGTGATCGGGCGGTCCTCGGGGCTGTTCTCCTCGATGTTCGTGTCGAGCAGGAAGAGGGAGGAACGGCCGACCTTGACCTCCCAGATCTGGGCGGCGATGAGGCGGCCGGCCATGGAGACCGCGATCTTGATCGCGGCGCCGTCCTTGTCCAGGCAGCGGTGGACCGGCATGTTGTACCAGTCGTTCTCCGGATAGGACTCCTGCTGGAAGCCGTCGGGATTGAGGTACTGCTTGAAATAGCCCTGCCGGTACAGGAGGCCGACGCCGACGAGGGGCAGCCCCATGTCGCTCGCCGTCTTCATGTGGTCGCCGGAAAGGATGCCGAGGCCGCCCGAATAGATGGGCAGGGAAACGTCGAGGCCGTACTCCATGGAGAAGTAGGCCAGGGTCTCCGCGCGGCTCCCCTCGTACCAGGTCTCACCCCGCTTGTAGCGCTCGAACTTGGCGTTCACCTCCTTGAGGGCGGCGAGGTAGGAATCGTCTTGCGCGAGCTCGTCGTAGCGGTCCTGGGAGACCATGCCGAGCATCTTGGCGGGGTTCTGCGCGGACAGGAGCCACACGTCGTAGTCGAGGCGGATGAAGAGCATGATCGCCTCGAAGTTCCAGGATAGCCAAATGTTGTGCGCTATCTCCTCGAGGGGGGCGAGGGCCGCGGGGATCTTGGGCTTTACGGTATGGGAGATGATCTTCATCTTGGCCGCCTTGGGCGAAAGTTAGCCGGTCCCGACGCGCGGGGCGAAGGATCGACGACATCGATAAGCCTAGCGGAGCCGGACTGCGCCGTCAAGTGTAAACCGGTTTATGCCCCGTCCCGGCCACGTTTTCCCCCCAAAAAAGACATCGCACCCTAAGGCGCGATGTCCGCGACGTTCTTACATGGATTTTGATTCGAGGCCCCGGCCGGGCGGAGGGGCCGTGCCCGCCGGGGCCGATTTTCTAGAGATCGTCGTCCTCGGCATCGGAAAGGATGCCGTCGCCGTTCAGGTCCTCGCCGTAGTCCATGGACTTGATGAAGTTCTTGATGAAGTCCGCAAGCAGCGTCACATTGGTTTCCGGATTTAGGACGATGGCGCCCGACGACGGCAAGCCAATGCCCGAGAACCACTCGTCGATCCGGAAGGCGACGAGGACCTGGTTCGTCGCCTCGTTGATGTCCATGAGCTGGACCTTCTCGCCCGGGAGCTTCAGGTCGAGCGCATGGCTGCCCGAGTAGGAAAGACTGAAGGGACGGGCAGCACCGCCGGCGGGGGTGTAGGTACCCTCGATGATGATGCTCGCGCCGCCGGAAAGGCAGGCGTCAAGCTTGAGCTCAATCTCCTCGTAGGGGCCGGCGGGAAGCAGGACCTC
>JAEUJG010000491.1 GCA_016794765.1 Spirochaetaceae bacterium
GGGACAGTGCTCGCCGCGATAGGGGCGAGCACGGGATGGCTCCAGCGGGGACAGTGCTCGATCATGGAAAGAGCTTAAAAAACCTTGTTGGTTGGTTGATAAAAACAACCAAGCATGATACTATTCAACAGTTTCAGAAAACGCAGCTCCCGCGGGCTCCTGCAAACCCCATTTCCGGGATCCCGCTCGGATGCAAGTACTGCTTCTCCCCGACTTCCTACCACGACGAGCAAAGTGCCGGAGGATGCCATGCGCTACGGGTATTTCGATAACGAAAAGCGTGAATATGTCATCGACAGGGTCGATGTCCCCGTTTCCTGGACGAACTATATCGGTGTCAACAAGCTCTGCGCCGTGCTGTCCCACAACGCCGGCGGCTACAGCTTCTACAAGCACGCCGAACACGGCCGCATCACCCGGTTCCGCGCCAACGCCGTCCCCCTCGATCGTCCGGGACACTATGTCTACCTCCGGGACGACGAGGACGGGGACTATTGGTCGGTTTCCTGGCAGCCCGTCGGCAAGCCCCTCGCCGACGCGTCGCGGCCGGACGGCGCGAAGTACGAGTGTCGCCACGGGCTCTCCTACTCGAAGTACTCCGCGGCCTACAAGGGCATCGAGGCGGAGCAGACGGTTTTCGTGACCCGCGAGGACGACGTCGAACTCTGGGACGTGCGCGTCAAGAATACCGGCGGGAAGCGCCGCTCGCTGTCGGTCTACTCCTACCTCGAGTGGTCCTTCCACCACATCGAGATCGACAACCAGAATCTCCAGATGAGCCTCTACGCGACGGGTACGAGCTATGACCGGGGTGTCATCGAGTACGACTTCTATTACGAGCCCTGGACCTACCATTACCACGCCTCGAGCTTTGCGCCGGACGGCTTCGACTCGATGCGCGAAGCCTTCCTCGGATCCTACCGCACGGAGACCAATCCGCTCGCCGTCGAGCGGGGCCGGACCTCCATGAGCGCCGAGACGACCGGAAACCATTGCGCTTCCCTCCAAAAGCGCTTGACGCTCGAGCCCGGCCAGGAGGCGCGCCTGGTCTTCATGACCGGCTACGGCGACCGCGGCGCCGGCGCGGCCAAGAAGGCCAAGTACTCGAGCCCCGCCGCCGTCGATCGGGCCTTCCTGGACCTCAAGGAGTATTGGGAAGACAAGCTCTCCGCCTTCTCCGCCCGCACCCCCCACGCCGGCCTCGATACGATGGCGAACATCTGGACCCTCTATCAGGCGGAGACCTGCGTGGTCTGGAGCCGCTTCGCCTCCTTCATCGAGGTCGGCGGACGCACCGGGCTCGGTTACCGCGATACGAGCCAGGACGTGATGGCCGTGCCCCACACGAATCCCGGCGCGGTGCGCCGCCGCATCAAGGAACTCCTCAACGGCCAGGTCTCCAAGGGCTACGGCCTCCACCTCTTCGATCCCGACTGGTTCGATCCAGAGAAGCTGAAGGCCCCCAAGTTCAAGAGTCCGACGATCGCGCACGCGCCCGCCAAGTCGAGCTACATCCACGGCGTCGAGAGCGCCTGCTCCGACGATCACCTCTGGCTCGTGCCTTCGATCTGCGAGTACGTGAAGGAAACGGGAGAGATCGGCTTCTTCGACGAGGTCGTCCCCTTCTGCGACGAGGGAGAGGCGACGGTTTACGAACACATGAAGCGCGCCCTCGATTTCAGCGCCGAGCAGGTCGGCAAATCCGGCATTTGCCTCGGCCTGCGCGCCGACTGGAACGACTGCCTCAACCTGGGCGGCGGCGAGAGCGCTATGGTGTCCTTCCTGCACCATTGGGCCCTCCTCGCCTTCGTCGAGGCCGCCGGGTTCCTGGGCCGGAAGGACGACGCGGCCAAGTACAGCGCGATGGCCGACACCGTCCGGGCGGCCTGCGAGCGCGAACTCTGGGACGGAAAGTGGTACGCTCGCGGCACGACCGCTTCCGGCCTCAAGATCGGGACGCAGGCGAGCGAGGAAGCCAAGGTCTTCATGGAGAGCAACACCTGGGCCGTCGTCTCGGGCGCCGCGCCGGAAGCCCACGCGCGCTCGGCGATGGACTCGGTGGACGAGTACCTCTATACGCCCTTCGGCCTCCATCTTCTCCAGCCCTCCTTCTCGAAGCCGAACGACGAGATCGGCTTCATGGGGCGGGTCTACAAGGGCATAAAGGAGAACGGGGCGATCTTCAGCCACCCGAATCCCTGGGCGGTGATCGCAGAGTGCAAGCTCGGCCGCGGCGACCGAGCGATGAAGTTCCATGACGCCCTCTTGCCCTACAACCAGAACGACATGATAGAGATCCGCGAGGCCGAGCCCTACAGCTACTGCCAGTTCGTCTACGGCAAGGAGCACAAGGGCTACGGCCGCGCGCGCCATCCTTGGCTCACGGGCTCGGCCGGATGGAGCTACACGGCGGTGACCAAGTGGATTCTCGGCGTCAGGCCCGGCTTCGACGGCCTCGTCGTCGATCCCTGCGTTCCCGCCGACTGGAAGGGCTTCGAGGTCACGCGGCGCTGGCGCGGCGCGATCTACCGGATCAAGGTCGAGAATCCGCGAGGCGCGGGCAAGGGCGCCACGTCCGTCGTCATGAACGGCCGGCCCGTCTCGGGGCCGCTTCCCGTACAAGCGGCCGGGTCCGTGAACGAGGTTCTCGTGGTGTTGGGATAGAGCGAGAGGGAAGGGGAGACCACCTCCGTTTCCCCCGCGCCGGACTTCGGGGCAGGACCTCCCGCCGCGGCGGGAAGCCCGGAGACCGGCCTTCCTCTCGATTCCGCGCCGTCCGGCCGCCCGCAAAGCGTCCGGGCGGCGTTTTTTTCGCGCCGCCCGCGCCAAGGCCGCCCTTCCGTCCCCGCGGGCGGCACCTCGCCCGAGCCCGTGTCGCCGTGCTATAGTCGCCGCCGTGAAGATCCCTTTTTCTTCAAGGCTTCCTTGGCCTTCCCATCCGAACCGCCTCGCCGGCCTTCTCGCCGAGCGGCGCGCCGCGGGGCTCCCGACGCTCAACCTCGCCGAGTCCAACCCGACCCGCGTCGGCCTTGAGCGCGGCGCCGGCTTCCTCGCGCCGCTCGCCGCGGCCGGGGGCTTGCGTTATGCGCCCGAGCCGCGCGGGCTTCCCGCGGCGCGCGAGGCCCTGGCCGCGTTCACCGCGGCGGCGAACGGCGCTCCGACCGCGGCGATCCCGGCCGCCGGCGGTCGGGGCGCGGCATTCCCCCGCCTCGGCCCCGAACGCTTCTTCCTCTGCTCCTCCACCTCCGAAGCCTACGGCTGGCTCTTCAAGCTCCTGTGCGAGCCGGGGGACGCGGTGCTCGTGCCCAAGCCGGGCTACCCACTCTTCGACTTCCTCGCCGGCCTCGAGGCGGTCGAGGCCCGTCCTTACCGTCTCGAGTATTTCCACCCCAAGGGGTGGCGCATCGATCTCGATTCGGTCGAGGAGGCCCTGCGCGGAGGCCGCGTCCGGGCCATCGTCCTCATCCATCCGAACAATCCGACCGGCTCCTATGTCCGCGCGGAGGAGCGATCCTCCCTGGTCGCCCTCGCGGCGCGGTACGGCGCCGCCCTCATCGTGGACGAGGTCTTCCTGCGCTTCCCGGTCGGCGGGAGGGCCGAAGCGAGCTTCGCCGGCGAGGAAGGGGTCCTGACCTTCGTCCTCGACGGCCTTTCCAAGCTCCTCGGCGCCCCGCAGCTCAAGCTCGGCTGGATCGCCGCCTCCGGCCCGGGGACAGTGCTCGCCGAAGCCCTCGGCCGGCTGGAGATCATCGCCGACACCTATCTTTCGGCCGGCACGCCGGTCATGGGCGCCCTGCCCGAGCTCCTCGCCGCGGCCCCCGCCTTCCTGTCCGGCCTCGGGGAGCGGCTCCGCGCCAACCTGGCCACGCTTGAGGAAATCCTGGGCGGTCCCGACTCCCCCCATCGCGTGCTCGCCTGCGAAGGCGGTTGGACCGCCCTCCTCGAGGCGCCCCGCCCCGCCTCGGAAGAGGAGCTGGCGGTAGGCCTACTCAACGAAGAGGGGCTTCAGACCCATCCGGGCTACTTTTTCGACATGGAGCGCGAGGCCTACTTCGCGGCGAGCCTCATCCTGCCCGGGAAGGAGCTCGCCGAGGCCGCCCGCCGCTATCGCGCCTATTTCGACAGGCTCCTTCGCTAGGAAGGGGCAGCCCCGTCCCCAGGCAGCCCCGTCCCCAGGCATTCGCGGCATCCCGAGTCCTTGTAAAGCCGCGAATCCCTCGGCTATAGTGGCTCGAAAGGCTCGTCAAAGGGGGCTTCCATGAGCGCGAGGATCATCGACGGTAAAAAGGTCGCCGAGGAAATCAGGGCCGAAATAAAGGCCAGGGCGGCCTCGCTCGCCAAGGAAGGGCTCGTGCCCGGACTCGGCGTAATCCTGGTCGGCGAGGATCCCGCGAGCCTCTCCTACGTATCCGCGAAGGAAAAGGCCTGCGCCGAGAACGGCCTCAAGAGCTTCGAGCGCCGCCTGCCCGCCTCCGCCACCGAGGCGGAGCTCCTGGCTCTCGTGAGCGAGTTCAACCACGATCCCTCCATCCACGGCATCCTCGTGCAACTTCCCCTTCCCAAGCACATCGACGAACGCAAGGTCATCGCCGCCATCACGCCGGAAAAGGACGTGGACGGCTTCACGCCGATCAACGTCGGCCGCATGGTCCTGGACGAGCCCTGCTTCCTCCCCTGCACGCCGGCCGGCGTGGTGGAGCTCATCAAGCGTTCGGGCGTCAAGACGGACGGGGCGAGGGCGGTCGTCGTCGGCCGGTCCAACATCGTCGGCAAGCCCCTCATGAACCTCCTCGTGCGGCGCTCCGTCAACGCGACCGTGACGGTTTGCCACACGGGCACCAAGGACCTTGCCGTCCATTGCCGCGAGGCCGACATCCTCGTCGCCTGCGCGGGCAAGGCCGGACTCATAAGCGCCGACATGATCAAGCCGGGCGCCTGCGTCATCGACGTCGGCGTCAACCGCGTCGAGGATCCGGGCGCGAAGAACGGCTACCGCCTCAAGGGCGACGTGGACTACGAGGGCGCCTTGGCCGTGGCCGGCTGGATCACGCCGGTCCCCGGCGGCGTCGGCCCGATGACCATCACGATGCTCCTCGCGAACACCGTCGAAGCGGCGGCGCGCCACAAGGCCATGCAGGGAGCCTTCGCCTGAACATGATCGACGTCCAGAGCATGAAGGATGAGCGCCGCATCCCCATCAAGAAGGTCGGCGTCAAGGGCCTGCGCTATCCGATAAAGCTTCTCGACAAGACCAACGAGATCCAGCACACCACCGCCCTCGTCAACCTCTACGCGGACCTGCCCCACGACTTCAAGGGCACGCACATGAGCCGCTTCATCGAGGTCTTCGACGCGCACCGCGAGGACCTTTCCATGCCCAAGTTCCTCCGGATGCTCGAAGAGGTCCGCACGAGCCTCGAGGCGGAGAACGCCTTCGCCGACCTCCACTTTCCCTATTTCGTCGAGAAGAAAGCGCCGGTTTCGGGGCAGGCCGCGATGATGTCCTACGACTGCGCCTACTTCGCCCGCGTCGGCGCGGCCGGCAGGGAATTCGACGTGGCCGTCTCCGTTCCCGTCCAGACCGTCTGCCCCTGCTCGAAGGCCATCAGCGCCTACGGCGCCCACAACCAGCGCGGCGTCGTCACCCTGAAGGTGGCCTTGGGCCCCTTTTTCTGGATCGAGGACCTGGTGGAGCTCGTCGAGCGCTCCGCCTCGAGCGGGGTCTATACCCTTCTAAAGCGCGACGACGAGAAATACGTCACCGAACTGGCCTACGACAATCCCC
>JAEUJG010000563.1 GCA_016794765.1 Spirochaetaceae bacterium
CGAGGAACAGCCGGTAGCCGTCCCTCGCCATCCGGTACCAGACGACGCATTCCGTGATGAATCGCTCTCCCTCGAATTCGGGGAATGGATAGCGTCGGAGCACCTCGGTCTTGTAGACCTCGGCCTTGTCGCCCCGTACGCCGTGGATGAAGGTCAAGGCGGCGGCGTCCACCGGCCCGCCGGTCTCGGGCAGCGAGCCGCCGACGATCGTTCCCGAGAAGTCGCCCTTGAGCCCCATGATGCCGCAGAGCCGTTCTTCCCTCTCCGACGCCGCGGCCAGCCGCGCGATGCTGTCCAGCGCCCCTGCGGGAAGCCGGTCGTCGGAGTCGACGATGAAGGTCCACTCGCCGCGGGCCTCGGGAATGCCCCGGTTCAAGGCGCGGTGCTTGCCGCCGTTCGCGGTGGCGATGACCCGCATCTCGAGCGTCTTCCTCGCGGCGATCTCCGCCAAGACGCCGGTCGTGCCGTCGGTCGAGCCGTCGTCGACGATCAGCCACTCGAACGCCCCGAACGATTGCCGCTCCAGGGAGTCGGCCAAGGCGGGCCGGGTTCCCGCGCGGGTGTAGGTGGGGGTAAGGACGGTGATGAAAGGTCTGATCGCCAAGCGTAAGCTCCCAGTCAGCGGGCTTCGGGGCCCGGGTTTTGTCGCGCGGCGCGGCCCAGGAGCCGGTCCATGGCCGCCGAGAATCGGCGATACTGCGCCTCGTAGGACAAGGCGCTTTCGTAATACGCCCGCGCCTTGGCCGAAAAGGCGCCCTCGCGCCGGTTCGCGGCGAGGCGGCTTAAGGCGGCGGCGAAGGTCGCCGCGTCCTGCGCCAGGATGCCTCCGGCCGCCTCGCGGTCGTAGCCCTCGAAGGCCTCCGCGGTGCCCACGACCGTCTTGCCCTGCATGAAAGCCTCGGCGGTCTTCACCTTGATGCCCGAGCCCCAGAAAATGGGCGAGATGACGCAATCGGCCACCGCGTAATAGGGGGCGGTGTCGGGCACCGTGCCGGCGACGGTCACGCGATCCGATTCAAGTTCCTTGCGGTGCTCCTCGAAACCCCGGCCGACCACGACCAGGCGTCCGGTCACGAGCGGCATGACCTCGCGGACGAACCATCGCACGCCTTCGAGGTTCGGCGGAAAGGCCGAACCCGCGAAGAGCATGCTGAAGTCGGCGCCGTCCGGGTCCGGCCGTTCCGGGCTTTCCTTGCGGCGGTCCGCGACGACCGCCGGAATCACGAGCTCGGGCTCGCGCCCGTAGTCCTCGGCCAGCTCCCGCGCGTCCCGCGCGGAAAGAGCGACGAGGAGCTCGGCTCCGCCGGCCGCCGCCCGCTCGGCGCGCTCGATCGCCGGCAGGAGGAGCAGGTTGTGCCAGCGTCCGGTCTTTTTCGCGCGCTCGATATAGAACCGCCGCTCGTCGTTGTGGAACAGCACGGCCGAGCGGCAGGCGGGCTCCGACACTCGGGCGTCCTCGACCGCGCGTCCGTAGACCGACTGGTCCACGAAAAGAAAATCCTTTCCCTTCACCCGCTCCTTGAGTCTGGCCGCCGCGGCCCGCCCCAGGGGGGCGAACCGCAGGACCAGCGCCTCCCGAAGCGACGCGAAGCGGGAAGGGGCGCGGCCGGGCGGTTCGTCGAGATACAGTTCCTCGACCTCGCCCTCGAAATAGTCCCGCAGCATGGCGAGTATGGAGGCCGAAACCTGGTCGGCGCCGCCGCGGATCTCGGTCACCCGTTCGCCCCGGAGATAGAGGGCCTTAGCGCGCACGCTCGGCCAGCTTTCGTAAGGGATAGCCCGCGATGACCTTGGCGATGTCGAACAGGAAAAGCGCCTGCCTGAAAAAGGCCGGTCGCCGGACCCCGAGCGCCTTCTCGAGGGCTTCGTCGTTCTTCTTTAGGAACCGCCAATTGTTTCGCGCCGCGGAGTCGAAATAGGCGAGCTTTCGGCGCAGGAAGGAGCCCGAACCGCCGTGGGCGCCGCCGCCCGCCTCCGCGCGCGGGAGATTGGCCTGGACCGCCTGCGGCTCGAAGAAGATCCTCGCGCCGCCGGCCCTCGCCCTGACGAGAAAATCCGTCTCCTCGCGATAGCAATTGCCTGTATACTCCTCGTCGAAGCCTATCCTGGCGGCGAGTTCGCGGGAGACGAGAAAGGCGGCGTGAACGAAGGGCGCCTCCACGGGTCCCGCGGTGGGCCGGTCGAAGCGCGCGCGCAGGCTTGCCCGATCGACGAGCTCGCCGTCCATCGCTGGCTGTCGCGCGGCGAAAGCCGCGGGATCGGCGGCGTCCTCGGCGCTTTCCATGTACGGCGCCCGGGCGCCGACGATGTCCGCTCCCGTCTCCTCCATGGTGGCGAGCAGCCGCGGAAGGCT
>JAEUJG010000632.1 GCA_016794765.1 Spirochaetaceae bacterium
GAATAAGGGGCTCCGCCTCTGGTAGCATGGTGGTAACGACACACGCCAGCAACCAGAGGTAAGCCCCAATGGACAAGGAGCATAATATGCTCGAAGCACGGATTCTGCAACGCCAAGGGAAGACGCAAGCGGAGATCGCCCGGCTTGACGCTTCCCCTAGGAGACGCGTGACAAACAGTTTGTCAGGTTTCTAGCAACCTTGGGCGAGGTCGCGCGTCGAACCCTGTCGAATGGCGGAATTGCGAACTTCTAAAATATTACTATACAATAACATGTATAGGGTTGTGTTCCGGTCCCTCTAACCGTCCAGCGGTTCGATCCTTCATTGTTAAATCCTCAAAAACCTCTATACTTGACTTGGCTCCCAGGCAATTTCCCCAAAAGTCATAGAGGGCGACATGACCGAAACCATGAAGAAAACCATCCTGATCGTGGAGGACGAGGTCCTCATCGCGATGCTGGAGCGGAAGCAGCTGGAAAACGAGAACTACCGGGTCCTGCACGCGGTCACGGGAGAGAAAGCGATCGCCCTCGTCTGCGAGGAGCGGGAACCGGTCGACCTCATCCTAATGGACATTGACCTGGGCGACGGCATGGACGGCACGGAGGCCGCCGCGAGGATCCTCATGTGCACCGACGTGCCCATCCTCTTCCTGTCCTCCCACACGGAAAAGGACATCGTCTCGAGGACGGAGTCGATCACCAACTATGGTTATGTCGTCAAGAACTCGAGCTTCACCGTCCTCGACGCCTCCATCAAGATGGCCTTCAAGCTCTTCAACGCGAGCAAGTGCGTCAACGAGGAGCGCATGAAGAACGAGGCGGCCTACGAGGAAATGCAGGTCATCAACGAAAGCCTCCTCAAGACCCAGGGCGACCTCATGCAAACGGAAAAGAGCCTCCGTCGGAGCGAGGAAAAATACCGCTACATCGACGAATCGAGCCTGGACTCGATCTACAGCTACGACCGAGGGGGGCGTTTCACCCACGCGAACCGGGCGCTCTGCAAGCTGCTCGGCCTGCCCTACGAGGCGATCCTCGGCAAGACGCACGAGGAGCTCGGCTTTCCCGCCAAGCAGTGCGGGGAGTGGGCCGCGTTGCACCGGCGGGTCTACGACACGGACGGCACGGTCGTCGCCGTCACGGAGACGCCGATCCCGGACAGTCCCTCCATTTATTTCGAGGTCGCGCTCAATCCGATCCACGGCGACGACGGGGGGATCATCGGCATTTCCGGCACCACCCGGGACATCACCGAACGCGTGAAGACGGAGAAGGCCGCCGAGGAGTCCCGGGAGCTCTTCTCCCTGCTTTTCGACCAAAGCCCCTATCCCGTGATGATCGTGGATTGCGCGGACGGCAACTTCCTGGACGTCAACGAGGCGATGGTGGAGAAGGTCGAGTACGCCAAGGACGAGCTCGTGGGGAAATCCGCGGTGGAGCTCGGCGTCATCACTCCCGGGGTGGAGCGCCTGACGAGGGAGGCCATCGCGAAGGAGGGCCGGTATTCCGACCTCGAGGTCGCCATGGTTTCCAAGTCGGGCCGGGCGAGGATCGGCTTGGCGAGCGGACGCGTTGTCCGGCTTCATGACCATGACTACCTCTTCCAGACTATCGTCGACGTCACGGAGGGCAAGCGGGTGCGGGACGCCCTGGAACGGAGCGAGGAGCGCTTCCGCCTGGCCATGCAGGCCAGCCGGGACGGTCTCTGGGACTGGAGCGTTCCGGACGGCGACGTGTACTACAGCCCCGCCTGGGCCCACATACTCGGCGAGGAGGGGGTGCCCGACACGCTGGCCGCCTGGGAGGAGCGCCTCCACCCGGAGGACAAGCCGGCGGTCCTCGCGACGCTCAAGGCCCACCTGGAGGGCTCGGGAGAGACCTGGCAACGGGAGCACCGCCTGCGGATGAAGGACGGGACCTGGAAGTGGGTCCTGGGCCGGGGCAGCGTGGTCGCCCGCGGGCCGGGCGGCGAGCCCCTGCGGATGGTCGGCACGATGACCGACATCTCCGATCGGAAGGCCGTGGAGCGGGCCCTGGCGGAGAAGGAGGAAAAATACCGCTTCGCGCTCGAGGGAAGCGATCTCGGGGAATGGGACTGGGACTACCCGAGCGGCAGGGTCGGCCGGAACGCCCGCTGGGCGGAGATGCTCGGCTTTTCGCCCGAGGAGTTGGAGGCGACGATCCAGCAGGGCGTGGACCTGATGCACCCCGACGACGTCGAGATGGTGCGGCGGGCCGTCCGGGAACACCTGGACGGCGCGGTGGACCACTATTACATCGAGTACCGGCTCAAGACCAAGGCCGGCGGCTACAAGTGGATCCGCGACTGCGGAAAGGTCATGGTGCGGGACGCGGAGGGGAAGCCCCTTCGCCTCTGCGGCACCCACGAGGACGTGGACGAGCGCAAGAAGGCGCGGGACCGGATCGAATTGCTCCTCGCGGAGAAGGAGCTCGTCCTCAAGGAAGTGCACCACCGGATCATCAACAACATGAACACGATCCGGAGCCTCCTCGAGCTCCAGGAGCTCTCGATCGAGGAACCCTCCGCCCGCCCGGCCCTGCGCGAGGCGGCGTCCCGCGTCCGCAGCATGTCCCTCCTCTACGACAAGCTCTATCGTTCGAGCGAGTACAAGGAACTTTCCCTGCGCGACTACCTGCCGGCCCTGGCCAGGGAGGCGGTGGCCAACTTCCCCAACGCCGGCCTCGTGCGCCTGGAGACGGAGGTGGAGGACCTGCCGCTCGCGGCGAAGCGGCTCCAGCCCGTCGGCATCATCGTCAACGAACTCCTTACCAATTGCATGAAATACGCCTTCGCGGGTCGGCCGGGCGGAAGCATCACCCTGTCCGCCGCCCTGCGCGACGGCCTCGTCGCGATTTCGGTCCGCGACGACGGCGTCGGGATGCCCGAGGCGGTTTCTTGCGGGGACTCGACGGGCTTCGGGCTCCAGCTGGTCCAGGCCCTGGCCGCGCAGCTGAAGGGAACGATCCGCATCGAATGCGCCCGGGGCACGGCGGTCGTCCTCGAGTTCGGCGCCCGCTAGGGCCGGCGCGACGGGGCGCGCGCGGCGGGCGCGGTCAGGGTCTGCGCGGCGGGGGCCGGCGAGGCCCGCCGCCCGCCGGACCCCGGCCTACTTCGCTCCCGTGGCCGCGACCGCGGCGAAAATCATCACGAGCCTGTCCCCTTGGTACAGGTTGAGGGTCTGCCCGTCGAGGTCGAAGGCGAGGGGCCGGCCGTCAAGGTAGGCGGCCACCTTCAACTCGAGCTCCATGACCTCGGGCGGGCCGGCCATCTTGGTCATGCCCCGCATCGCGAGGGAGAGGGTGTTGCCTTCCAGGCGGTACTCGCCGAAGTAGCGGTTGAGGCCGGTGTAGCCGAAGATCTCGCCCGTGGCGGCCTTCGCGGCGCCGTCCGTAGCGGCGCTTCCCGCGGCGGGGTTCCCCGCTGTGCCGGGTCGGAAGCCCAGGGTCGGGCGGTCCTCCGCGGCCAGGGTGCATCCGTCGAGCTGAATGAGCGCCCATTCCCGCGCGGCCAGGTAGGCCGCCGCGTCGAGCCGCGCCGTGCCGGCGGAGGCCGCGCCGGTGGTGGCGCAGGAGGCGAGGGCCAGCGAGAGGGCGAGCGCGAAGCCCCACGCGCTGGTCACGGTCTTTCCCAAGCTGTGGTTCATGGGAACAAGTATAGCGCGGAGCTTGGTCCGCCATCCACCCGCGTCCGTGACCGCGTCAGGCCCGGCCCCCGGGGATGGCGTTCCGGGGCGGCGGAAGCGCCATTCGACCCGGAGCGATCATCATAATTATACATTACATGGAATCGTCGCCGGCGCCCCGGGCGCCGTTTTTCGACGCGGGTCCTCCGCGGTGTCGCGATGATTCAAGCCCCTCCGGTGTTGGCTAAAATGACGCTCCGTCGGTTCGATGTAGCGCCATGGGCGGTTTCGGGCCTTCTTCGGTGACGTTATCCGACACCGTGTTCCGTCATGTCGAATCGCGCTTTTTTTCTCTTGACGCCAAAAAAAACCCGGCTATAAAGTTTCTTGCCCCCGCGTGGAACCGGCGCGGATTCGCCCGGGGTACCGGCCCGGCCGGAGCGGCGGAGAGGAACAACGTGTTATACGAAACAGAAACCGGAGCGCGCGACGCCAGGATCCTGGCCGTCGCGGGCAAGGGCGGCGTCGGCAAGACTTCCCTGGCCGCGGTCATCGTCAAGCTTCTCGCGAAGGCCTATCCCGGCAAGCGGATCCTGGCGATCGACGCGGACCCGGCGGTGGGCCTGTCCACGGCGCTCGGGATCGAGGTGGCACTGACCGTGGACGACATCCGCAAGGAGGTGGTCGCGACCGTGGAGGACGGCGACGCCAAGTCCGCGGTCGAGCTCCTTGGGGAAGCGCGGTACCGCATCTTCGACGCCATCGTCGAGGCGGAGGGCTTTGCCTTCATCGCGATCGGCCGGCCGGAGGCCGAGGGCTGTTACTGCAAGATCAACTCCTACCTGAAGGAAGTCATCCGCGTCCTGGCGGGCAACTTCGACTACGTGGTCATCGACGGCGAGGCCGGCATCGAGCAGGTGAACCGGCGCGTGATGGAGAAGGTGACGCACCTCCTCCTCGTCACGGACGCGAGCCGGAAGGGCGTCCAGGTCGTCCGCTCCATCCGCAAGGTGGCCGAGGAGCTCGTCATGTACGAAAAGCTCGGCGCGGTGGCGAACCGCCTGCCCGACCTCTCGGCCAGGGAGCTCCTGGACACGGGCGACATTCCCCTGCTGGCCGCGATCCGCGACGACCGCGGGCTGGCCGCCTACGACCTCGAGGGAAGGAACGTCTTCCACCTGCCCGACGATTCGGAAATCGTGAGGGGCGCGCGCGAGGCCCTGCTCAATATGGGAATCCTGAAAGGATAAGGTCGGCGAAACATGAAAGATTTGCGACACCTGTATTACTTCGAGAACCTGCTGCAAGAGGCCAACAACGACCTAGTCCGCCAGGCCCAGGCGGAGGGTCGCGTGGCCGTGGGCTCGGTCTGCGCCCTGATCCCCGAGGTTCTCCTCTCCCTGCCCGGCTGTTTCCCCGCGCGCCTGCGCGCGCCGCGGACGGGCTCCATGGAGATGGGCACCTACTACATGACGAGCCTCACCTGCGAGTGCTGCCGCGCCCTCCTCGAGCGCGCGCTGGAGGGCGGCTACTCCTTCCTCGATTGCCTCGTCGCGCCGGACGCCTGCGCGCAGATGAACCGCTGCGTCGAGAACATCGACCTCCTCAAGCTCTGCGACAAGGAGAAGTTCTTCGTCTCCTACGCGGACGTGCCGATGAAGTCGGACGAAACGGCGCTCCGGCACTATGTCAGGCAGATGCGCCTCCGGGTCCTGGAGCCCCTGCGCGATACCTTCGGGATCGACGTCTCCGACGCGGCCCTGCGCAAGGCGGTGGAGTCGCACAACGAGACCTGCCGCCTCGTCACGGCGATCGGCGAGTACCGGAAGGAAGAGAGGCCCCGCATCACGGGCTACGAATTCCACGTGCTCTGCACGGCCACCTATTGCTGCCCCAAGGACCTCCTCCTCGACAAGCTCCGGGAGACGCTCGAGGAGCTCGCGACCCGCGAGCCCGACCCCAAGGGGAAGTACCGCGCGCGCGTGGTGATGGTCGGCTCCGAGATCGACAATCCGGAGCTCATCAAGATCACGGAGGAGGCGGGCGCCCTCGTGGTGGCGGACCGTTTCTGCTTCGGCTCCTTCCCCGGCCGGCAGGAGATCGTCCTCTCAGGCGACGAGGACGTCCTGACGCAGGTCTGCCGGCGATACCTCGCCTGGGGGCAGTGCCCGCGCTTCATGGACACCGCGAAGATCAACGAGCGGAAGGCCTACGTGGACGCCCTCGCGAAGGAGTTCCGGGCGGACGGCATCATCTACGAGCAGATGAAGTTCTGCGACTACTGGGGCTACGAGCGCCCGGTGGCGAGCCACATCATGCGTGAGGAGTTCGGCTGGCCCGTCCTCTCGGTGGACGTGCCCTACGTGGTCGGGTCGAACGCCCAGCTGCGCACGCGCGTGCAGGCCTTCGTCGAAAGCGTCGAGATAAAGAAGATCCAGGCGGAGGTCGCGCGATGAGCAAGGCGATGGGCAGCGAACGGATAGGAGAGGTCTTCAAGGGCGGGAAGACCCGCGCGCGCCGCGAGTGGCGCGGCTTCAGGGACACCTGGTACGACTACACCCGCTGGCTCTTCATCTGGAAGACGATGACGGGCTTCATGATGAACCTGAACAACATCAAGGGCTTCTTCCGCTATCGCTGGATGGCCAACTACCTCGCGGTGCCCGATTTCCTGGACCGCCACACCGAGGGCCTGCGCGGCCCGCAGCTGCGGATCGCCCACACCGAGTTCGACCTCATCGTGGAGCACATGTGCGACACGATGTCGACTCTTTTCAAGGCCGATCCCCTCATCGGCAAGGACAAGAAGCTCTCCGACAGCATCGTCGTCTTCGACGAGAACATGATGAGCCAGATCATGAACGGCTTCCCGAACCTGCACATGGTCTGCATCCAGATCCCGCCGATCTACACGAGCTCCACGATGACCCAAGAGGGCGTCATCCACTACATCGACGTCGCGCAGGAGCACGGCATCCCGGCGGACGTCTGCCCGATGCCCGCGGCCGAGCTCGGCGTGGCGATCGACGACGACTATCCCCACGTCGGCAAGTGCGCCGTCCAGTGCAACACCACCTGCGACGGCAGCATGATGGGCAACGGCGTGGAGGCGCGGCGCTACAAGATCCCGACCTTCCAGCTGGCGGTGCCGATCCGCCACACCCAGGATTCGGTCCAGCAATACGCGGCCGAGGAGATCGGCAACGCGATCCGCTTCATCGAGGAGCAGACCGGCGAGAAGTTCGACTGGGACAACTACTGGAAGTGCCTCGAGGTCTTCAACGACGAGACGAGGCAGATGCTCGAGTGGCTCGAGCTCAGCCGATCGCCCTACCCGCAGGTCATCGGCAACAACGTGGCCCTCTACCGCGACGCCACCTACCAGGTCGCGGGCGGCCGCGACGCGCGCTTCCTGGACGCGGACAAGGAGATCACGCGGCTCGCGATGGAGGGCTACGAAACCAAGACCCTCTG
>JAEUJG010000055.1 GCA_016794765.1 Spirochaetaceae bacterium
GAGGCGCCGGGCGGCGCGGGGCAGGCCCTTCTGGAGCGAGCCCGCGGAAAGGAGGTAGCCGGAGAGCTCGCCGTTGACCACCACGTTGTCGACGGCGGCGCGGCGCAGGTGCTGTTCGCTTTCGGGCCGGAGGATCTCGGCGCTCAGGGGCATCTCGGGCGCGAGGGAGCGCGCGGCGAGGCAGCCGAGGATGGTCCGCTCGTCGGCGTTGGCGGTCGAGTTGCCGCCGGAGGCGTCCGGCACGAAGACGCAGGCCCTCGCCGAGGCTACCGCGGCCCGCTTGAGGACGGCGTCCTGCGTGAAGTCGCCGCGGACGAAGCGCAGGTCGAGGAGGGGGAAGCGCGCCTTGAGCGCGTCGAAGGCCTCCGCCTCGAGCCAGTTGACGAGGGCGACCGCCCGCGCGCCGGGGGTTTCGGCGGCTTCGAGGCCGCGGAGCACGGCTTCGGCGTTGGGGTTCCAGCCGCAGAGCACGAGGTGGTTCTTGACGCGTAGGTCCTGCAATCCTTTTCCCTCCCTGATCCTCCGCTCGACGAAGATCGAGGCGACCGTTCCCGAGATGATGGAGGTGAGCACGATGCCGGCCACGATGAGGAAGATCGCGAAGACCCTGCCGAGGTCCGTGACCGGGTACTTGTCTCCGTAGCCGACGGTGGCGATGGTGACGATGGCCCACCAGATGCCGTCGAAGAAACGGCCGAACATTCCCTCGCCGGGGCGGCGTTCCGCCAGCCAGACCAGGAAGGCCGCGGCGAGGACGGCCAGGACGAAGACCAGGAAAAGGGTCGGCAGGCTGGAACGCTTGACGTCCGCGCCGAGTTCGCCGATGTCGCGCCGCCTGGCCGCGAACCATCCGGCGAGGTGCGTGCGCCTGTCCCCATGCTTCGCCGCGCGTTCCTTTTTCATCGAACCTCCGTCCTCCCCTAGAGTATCGGCCGGGCCGGACCCGGGCTTTCGGCCTTTTCGCGGCGGCTTTGTTCATTGTATACATTGAATCATGCCCAACGACCCCACCGACCCGGGAAGCCCCCGCGTCGTCGCCGCCGACGACTCGATCGTCGCCGTGTACAAGCCGCCTCGTTGCCATTCGGCGCCCCTGGCCGAAGGAGAGCTCTCCCTTGCGGCCTGGGTCTTCGAGCGCTTTCCCGACGCGGCCCTGCGGGGCGAGCCCGCCGCCGCCGGCAGGCTCGGGCGCGAGGGCGGCCTCCTCCACCGCCTCGACTACGAAACCTCGGGGCTCGTTCTTTTCGCGCGGAGCCGCGCGGCCCTGGACTTCCTCCTCGCCGAGCAGGAGGGCGGCCGCGTCCGCAAGGACTACCTCCTCCTCGCCATGCCCGTCCCCGGGGGGCTTGAAGGCTCCCGTCCGCGCCTCGGGACGGTCGACGGCGTCGCGGCGGGCCGCTGGGAGGCGGCCATCCGCGTCGCCTTTTCCGCGGAATCGGCGATGGAGGCTTTGGAGCCCCTCGCCGCCTGTCTTCCTCCCGGCGGCGAGGCCAGCGTCGCCTGCCGCTTCCGTCCCTTCGGTCCCGGCGCCGCCCGGGTCGCCTGCCTCCATCCAGAGGCGGATCTCCCCGCGAAAAAGCCGCGGCGCGGCTCGCCCGAACGCGTCTACGAGACCCTGCTCCGCGGCCTCGGGCCCGCCGCGCCGGTCGGAGCGCCTCGGCGCCTCCCGCCGCCCTTCGACGGCCTCGAGTTCCCGGACCGCCCCGTCCTGGCGCTGGAGGCGAGCCTCAGGCGCGGCTTCCGCCACCAGATCAGGGCCCAGCTCGCCTGGCTCGGCCTTCCCCTGGTCGGCGACGAGGCCTACGGCGGCGCCCACGCGGAACGTCTCTGCCTCCACGCCGCCCGCCTCGAATTCCTCCATCCCGCGACGGGGGAGACGACGGTCCTCGAGGTTTAGGATCCCGGGCCCGGGGCCGGGCTTGGGGGCCGGCCGTTCGGCCCCCGGCGGCGCAGGCCGGCCGATGCGTTGCGCGAAATATGGCTTTCGCGTTGCTTTTTGGCACCGGCTCCGATATTCTTTGCGGTATATGCCGGAACGCAGCGTTTTCGACGGCCTAGTGGCGGAGCTCTCCGCCGGGGAACGGAGCGATCTTCTCGAGCGGCTCAGGGCGGCGGTCCCCGTTTCCGCGGAGCCGCTGTTCTCTCCCGAGTACCTTCGGGATCATCGCGAGCCCCATCTCTCCAAGCTTTCCGAGCTCGGCCTCGTCAAGCGCGTCGTCCTCTTCATCCGGCGCTTTTTCAGCGGCAAGAGCTACGAGGAACTCCTCGAGTCGGATGAGCTCAACGAACTCGCCCGCAAGGTCGAGCTCCGCTATTCCGGCCTCGTCGACTACAAGCGCGGGCTTCTCCTCGAGGGCTTTCTCGAACAGCTGAAACGCCTCCGCGACGCCGCGCGTTTCTTCTACGACCTCCTCGACCGGAGCGTCGAGAAGGACAAGGGCGCCTTTTTCGCCTTTCTCGGCACCATCGAGCTGCCCGACACGAGCGCCCGCCTGCTCGCGGAGACCGATCCCTTCGACTACGCGGCGCGCAATCCCGACGCGCCCGAAGCCGACATCCGTCCGGCCCTCCTCGCCGCCTACGACGACATCATCCTCTCGATACCCGAGGATCGCCGCCGGGCGATGTACTACGACCTCCGCAGCCTCCTTTTCCTGAAACGGCTTTCCGGCTTCCTCTTCGAGCGCCTTTTCGCCGCCTTCAAGCCGGGAGGTTCCCCCTCGGGCGGCCTGTCGGCCTCCTTCGCCGAGACCCGCGAACTCCTCTCGGAACTCGGCGACATCCTCTATTCCCTCGCCTCGCCGCCCTCCACGGAGCTCATGGAGGCCCTCTTCGTCTTCGTCGAACGCGAGGAACTGTCCAAGCCCTCCTCCGACATGGAGGGGCTCGTCGGCAAGGACATCGCCAAG
>JAEUJG010000060.1 GCA_016794765.1 Spirochaetaceae bacterium
GGAGCTGCCGCCGTAGCTCCAGGCCGCGCCGGCGGAAAGCCCGCCGGCGGCGTAGGAGCGCTGGGATATCGCTCCGCCGAGGCTGAAGGAGTCTTCCTCCGCCCCGGCGGCGGCGACGCCGGCCGCCAGGGCCAGAAGGCCCGCGAGGGCCGCCGACCGCGCCGCCCTTGCGGTCGGCCGCATCGCCGCCCGCAAGGACGCCCGCGCGCGCCCCAAGGCCCTGTCCGCCGGGCTCATTTCGTGAGCTCCCCCAGGGTGAAGCGCGAGGCGGGAATCGCCGCGTCGAGCTTGAGTTCGCTCATCGTGACGATGGTCCTGGAGCCTTTCTTGAGCGCGCTTTCGATCTCCGAGGAGACGGGGAACCAGCGGCCGCCGATCCGCGACAGCTCGAGGACCCTCGTCGTCTTGAGGAGCTTGCCGCTCCGCGCGTACATCTCGCCGCGCAGGCCCACGTAGCGCTCGCGGTCCACCCAGACGAGCCTGCGGTCGTAGTTGGCGGTCGGCGTCTTCGCCTTGAGCTCGACGACCCAGCAGGGCCGGCCCTCCAGGTCCTCCGCGCGGAGCACCGCGGCCGAGTATTTCTCGAGGAGGGCGTCCGACTCCAGCGCGTCCTCGTAGGAGAGGTCGCTGCCCATCATGCCTTCCTTGAGGAGGTGGCCCGAGATCTTCACGGTGTCGTTTTCCTTGGGAAAGTACATCCAGAGCTCCTTGCCCACCTTGAGCATGCGCACGCCGCGGTCCTCGGGATTCGTGAACTCCACGAGGGCCTTGGCGTCGCCGAGGGCGCTGGCGCGCATCGTCTTGACGCGGGTCTTGCCGCCGGAGGCGATCTCCATGCGGCCCGAGTATTCGATCGAGCCGAAGGCCTGGTTCGCGTCGACGCGGCGGAGCAGTTCCTCCGCCTGGGGAAGCTCCGGACCCGCCGGGGTCCGCGCGGCGCCCTGCGCGGCGGCGGGAACCGCCCCGGCGGCCAGCGCCAGGGCGAGGGCGGCGAAAACCGGCGCGGCGCGCCGCAACATGGTGATTCGCATCACGCGCTCCTTATCGAGTCGATGGGATTCATCCGCGCCGCCCCGCGGGCGGGGAGGACGGAGACGACGGCCGAGACGGCGACGCCCAGCGCGAAAACCGCGAGGCCGGCCAGGGGATCAGCGGTCGTGTAGACCACGTTGTCCATGGGCCAGTCGAAGCCCGCCATCGCCCGGGTGAAGTCGAAGCCGACCCGCGAGAAAACGAGGTTGAAGGTCAGGCCCAGGCCGACGCCGATCGCCGAGCCGAGCGCCCCCAGGGCGCCGCCCTCCGCCAGGAAGAGCCACAGGACCTCTCGGGCGGGCATGCCCATGGACTTGAGGATGCCGATCTCCCGGCGCCGCTCGAGCACCACCATCATCATGATGTTGGTGATGATGAAGGCGCCGAGGAAGGCGACGACGACGTACATCCAGACATAGACGGAGTTCGCCATCTCGATGAGGCGCGGGAAATCGCCCAGCGCCGTCCAGGATCGCGCGTCGAGCCCGGCGAGTCCCCCCGCGGCCAAGGCCTCCCTGACGAGGGCTGCGGCGCGGTCGGATTCGCGGTAGTCCTTCAGCATGACGAGGATCTGCTGGGAGCCGTTTTCGCCGAGGGCCAGGAGCTCCCGTGCGTCCGCGATCCCGACCTGGAAGACGGCTTCGTCCATCGAATTCACGCCGGTGCGGAAGACGCCGGCGACGCGGAAGCGCTTGAAGCCGAGCCCGTAGTCGGCCCGCTGCGTGACGACCTTGAGCGCGTCGCCGACGCCGAGGCCGAGGTCGCGCGCGAGCCGCTCGCCGAGGATGGCCTCGCCGGGCTTGGAAAGATAGGAGCCGCCCGGGAGGACGCTCCGGTCCAGCATGAGGAGGGCGCGTTCCGCCTCCGGGTCGCCGGCGATTCCGAGGGCCGCCTTGGAGCGCGCGCCCGAGGAGAGGACGACGCCGAAGCGCACGCGCTCGGCGACGGACTTCACCCTCCCTTCCAGTCCGGGCGCCGCGCGGATCGCCTCGGCGACGGCGCGCGAATCGGCGATCGCCTCGTCCACCGGCATGAAGCGTTCGCGCTCGCGGTAGCCCTCCGTGACGACGTTGACGTGGCCCGTCTCGTTCTTCGTGTAGTTCTTCACGATCGAGCCGAGGAAGCCCGCGATGAGGCCGTTCATGATCATGACGAGGAAGATGGAGATCGCGACCGAGCCCAGGGCAAGGGCGCTCCTCCTTTTGTTCCGGCCGAGATTGCGGAAAGCCATGGTGGGTATGCGCATGGTTCCCCCTTTCACGCGAACCTGAGCGCGTCGGTCACCTCGAGGCGGGCGGCGCGCTTGGCGGGGATCCTCGCCGAGACGAAGGAGACGACGAGGCCGAAGACGAGGCCGACGGCGGCGGTGCCGAGGTTCCATTCGCCGCGCATCGTGCCGGCGAGGGGGATGCCTCCCATGTCGATCTTTCCGAGGAAGGCTTCGAGGGGAATGCCGACCGCGACGAGGTACCAGACGAGGAGCAGGCCCAGCGCGACGCCCGCCGCGCTCCCGAAGAATCCGACGATGACGCCCTCCAGGGTGAAGAGCCGCCGGATCTCCCGCGGCCGCATGCCGTAGGCGCGCAAGACCCCGATTTCGCGGATCCGCGCGTAGACGCTCATGAGCACGGTGTTGACGATGCCGACGCCGGCGATGAGGAGGACCACCAGGATGAGGATCTGGGAGAACTTGCCCTTCATCTGCCGCATCGCGAGATAGCCCTGCGCGAGCTCGCCGATGGAATCCGCCTCGAGGCCCGGCAGGGCCTTCGCGGCGGCGGCCGCGGCCCCGGCCGAGCCGGAGAGGAGGGCCGCGAAGGTCGGCGGCCGCGCCGCGGCGGCGCAGAGTTCCGTGACGAGGCCGTCGATGCCGAGGAGGCCGTCGGCGTCCGCGTAGGAGACATAGACCGCGCTTTGGTTGATCTCGGGGATCGGCGTCTCGAGGAGGCCGACTATCGCGTACTCGTCGGCGTTGACGTTCTCGTAGGCGGTGTTCGCCGCGACGAGGACGGAGTCGCCGAGGCCGAGGCCCAGCTCGGAGGCGAGCGCCGCCCCCATGACGACGCTCCGCGTCGCCCCCGCCTCGAGCCATCTCCCCGCGCCGACCGAGGCGGCGATCCTGAAGACCGCGGCGTCGCGCTCCGGATCCACGGCGGTCGCGACCACCGGGATCTCCTCCACGTAGTTCGAGACGCGCGCCACGAAGCGCGTGCGCGGCGTCACCGCGCTGATCCGCGGATCGGCCGCCGCGAGGGCCTTGGCCGCCGCCGCGGGATCGGGGATGCCGTGGGCGAGCGGCGTGCCGGCGAGGTTGGCGACGTACTCGGGCGTCCGCAGCTTGAGGAAGGACTCCGTGTAGTCCACCATGTTGTCGATGGTCAGGCGGTCCATGCCGACGAGCATCGAATCGGCCATGATGAAGAGGCCGATGCCGACGCAGAGCACGACGCCGGTGATCGCGGTGCGGCGCTTGTGCCGCCAGACGTTGCGATAGGCGATTTTCCAGAGGGTGCCCACGGCCTACCTCCTCTCGTCGCCCGTGACCGCGCCGTCGCGGAGGGTGACGATCCGCCGCGCGTGCTCCATGACGAGCCGGTCGTGCGTGGAGAAGACGAAGGTCGTGTTCCGCTCCTGGTTGACGCGCCGCATGAGCTCGACGATCTCCTCCGCGGTGTGGGAGTCGAGGTTGGCCGTCGGTTCGTCGGCCAGGACGACGATGGGATTCTTCACGAGGGCGCGGGCGATGGCCACCCGCTGCTCCTGGCCGCCGGAGAGCTCGCGCGGATAACGTCCTTCCTTGTCGGAGAGGCCGACCGCCGCCAGGAGCTCGCGCGCCCTCGCGCGGATCTCCGTCGGCTTGAGCTTCCGCTCGATGACCAGGGGCAGCTCGACGTTCTCGATGACGGTCAGCACGGGGATGAGGTTGAAGGACTGGAAGATGAAGCTGACGTGCTCCTTCCGGTATTCGGAGAGCTCGCGCTCGCCGAGGCCGCGAAGCTCGCGGTCGGCGTAGACGAGGCGCCCTTCCGTCGGGGCGTCCAGGCAACCGATGATGTTGAGGAGGGTCGTCTTTCCGGAGCCCGAGGGACCCACGACGGCGAGGTACTCGCCCTTCCCGATCTCGAGGTCGACGCCCCCGAGCGCCACGACCGGGTTGCCGCCCTTGTCATAGACCTTGCGGATTTTTTCGAGGCTCAATATGGCCATTCATTCCTCCTTGCGCGTCCCCTTGAGCGACGCTACGACTACTTCCAGTTCGGCCAGATACCTTTCAAGCGCGCGCCGGCCGGCCGCGGCCAGGCGGACGCCGGTATAGGGTTTCTTGTCCCGGAACGTTTTTTCGATGCCGACGAGCCCGGCCTCCTCGAGGACGCGGAGCTGTGTCGAAAGGTTGCCCGCGGTGAAGCCGAGGCTGTCCCTAAGCTCGGTGAAGCCGGTCTCGCCCTGGTTCGACGAGGACAGGTAGGTGAGGATCATGAGCCGGGCGCGCTCGTGGATCACCTTGTCGAGGGACAGCTCGGCGATTTTCCTGCCCGGTCCCCCCGAGCCTCCGCTCATCCCTCTCCCTCCGGGGAAAGGAGGCCCGTCGCGCCGAAGACCAGGAAGGCGCCGCCGTAGACCACCGCCGTCCAGAGGAAGGGCGCCGACTCGATCGCGAACAGCGCCGCCAAGGAGGCGGTCAGCGCATACCAGCCGGTGAAGGCGTATTCCCGCCGCTCGACGAGGGATCCGAACTCGAAGCAGAGGAAGGCGAAGCAAAGCGCGGTCGCGGGTACGACCTGCCAGGGGCTGCCGCGCCAAACCGCGAAGGCCGAGACCGCGGCGCACGCCAAGAGGGGAGGGACGCTCCGGTTGAAGAGGGGGCCGCCGTAGACCGCCTTGACAAGGCTCAGGAACCCCGCCTCCGCGTCGAGCTTGGCGGCGCGGCGCCTCAGGAAGACTACCTTGGCGCCGCCTCCGACGACCAGAAAAAGCGCCAAGAAGATCCAAAGGGACCATTTCCAGGCCATTGGGAGGGCCTCGAAACTCCCGCGCTCCAGGATCAGGAAGTGGCCGGACAGGAAAAAAGCCAGGATAAAGAAGCCCAGGGGCAGGGAGAGGATCGCGTAGAAGCGCGACGAGGCCACGCCGCGGAGGAGGGGGTCGTTCTTGCGGATGGCCCGCCTCAGGGCTTCGATGTCGCGGGCGAGTCCTTCCAGTTCTTCGCTGTTCATGCTGTCTCCAAAAACAAGTTTGCGATACAAACCTGAATCAAGTATAGCCTTTCCCTTTCTTTTGTCAACGCCCCGTTTGGGACTCGTGGCGAAAGCCGAGGTATGGTATAATGCTTGACCGCGCCGCGGCGCTGGAGGATGCCATGAATGAAAATCTCGACAACTCCCCCGGTTTTTATCGCGCCGAACTGAGTTCGGAGAACGCGGAAAGGCTCGTTCTCCGCTTTCCCGCGGCCGACGCGGCCGCGATCGCCCACGACGGCGCGTCCATCGTCGTCGAGTTCGACATCCGGGGTCCCGCCGCCGCCTTGTCGGCCTGGCAGCCGAACATCCGCAGGATCGAAGGCATCTTGATCCTCGCCGAGGGCGAAGGCGCCGTCAAGGCCACCGACATCCGGATCCGCCTGCCCGCCGCCATCCGCGACCTTGAAATCCACTCCCGCTCCGGCGACATCGAAGTCGGCGGCCTCAATCTCGGCATCCTCGCCGAAACCGAGACCGGCCGCGTCCGGGTCGCGGACGCGACCTCCCTCGAAGCCTTCTCCGCCTCGGGGGACATCGAGATCGAGCGGGTCGGCACCGCCGAGATCCGCGCCGGCACGGGCCGCGTCCGCTGCATCGATTCGAGCGACGTGGTGGTCGCGCGCAGCAAGTCCGGCGACATCGACGTCGAGGACGCCGGCGGCGACCTCTATCTCGAGACCGCCTCGGGCGAGATCTCCATCGCCCGGCCCCGGGGCCGCGTGCGCGCCTCGAGCCACGCCGGCGACATCGAAATCGAGGCGCCGGTACCCTTCGGCGGCGGCGAGGCGACGAGCGTCTCCGGGCGCATCGGCTTCATCCTCGGCGGCGCCGACCTCGAGCTCCGCGCGGAGACCCTTTCCGGCCGCCTCATGACCCCCCACGGCGAGGTCGGCAGTCCCGCCGGCCCCCGCCGCTGCGCCCTTTCCGTCGGCAAGGGCGGTCGCCGCCTCCACGCCAAGAGCATCTCGGGCGACATCGACATCGAATACTGAGCGCCGGCCGGCGGGGGCGCGGTCCCGCGGTCGCCGACCGCTTCCGCTGGGGCATGAAAAAGCCCGCGCTCCTTCCGGAGGGCGGGCTTTTCGTTTCCGCGGCGCCGCCGCGGGCTCCCGCGGCGCCGTCGCCGTCGGCTCGAACCTAGCCCTTGGGCGGCGGGGCCTTGGCGGCGCCCGTCATCCGGTCGAGCTCGAGCTTCGCGAGCCGCGGGTTGGCGATCACGCAGGGGCCGGCGACGCAGCCGCCCTCGCAGGCCATCACCTCGACGAGGTCGGCCTCCGGCGGCGCCGTCACCCAGGTTTCCATGAGCTTCAGCGTTTGTTTCGTC
>JAEUJG010000083.1 GCA_016794765.1 Spirochaetaceae bacterium
TGAGGGCGACCCCCCGGCGGAGGCCGTCAGCCCGCGCCGGCGGCCCGCCCGCCTCGATGGCGGCCAGGGCCCGTCCGCGCGCCGCGGGCGTCGCGACCGAGCCCGTCACCGCTTCCCAGCAGGGCAGGGCCTGGCCCAGGAGCCAGAACCGGCCGTCGAGAGGCGGCGGCCCGAGCGCGGCCTGGGCCGCGGCGAGGCGGCCGTTCCGGTAGTCGGCGTCCAGGACGAGGCGTCCGGGCGGGAGCCAGTCCGCGGGATCGGGGAGGTGCCCTGCGGAAAGGGTGGAGACGATGATCTCCGCGCCGGCGGCGAGGGCGGGCAACGCGTCCAGCGGGCGCCAGTTTCCGCCCGCCAAGGCGGCCGCAAGCTCGCCGCGTTCCCGGCCGCGGTTGGCGACCGTGACCAGAGCTCCCGCCTCGCCGAGGGCGAGGGCGGCCGCCTTGCCCGCCCCGCCGGCGCCGATGAGAAGGACCTTCCGTCCCCGCGGATCGAGGCCCCGGGTGGCCAGCGCTCCGAGGACGCCCGCGCCGTCGCTGTTGTCCCCGACAAGGCTTCCGTCCGCGGCCGTGCGGACGAAATTGACGGCGCCGAGCCGGGCGGCGCGCGGGGTCAGGGCCTCAAGAAGGGGGACGATGTCCTCCTTGAAGGGGGCGGTGACGTTCATCGCCGCGAGGCCGAGATCGCGGAACAGGTCGAGGGCCTCGGCGGCCTCCGTCGCCGCGAGCCTGAGGCAGCCGCCTTGGCGGCCCGACTCGGCGAGGAGGGCCGCGTAGAGGCGCGGCGAAAGGGAGTGGAGGACGGGTCGTCCGGCCACGCCGAGGCGAAGCGGAGTGCTGTTCATCGTGGCAGACGATACACGAGGCGGGGGACGGGGTCAACGACGGGGCGTCGGGATGGCGGGCGGCGGCGCGCTCAGGTCCGGAGCGCGGCCGGCAGGGCGTAGACGTCCTCGACGGCCTCGACGAGGATGGCGCCCATGCCGAGGGCCAGGGCGGGCGCCAGGTCCACGTCGTGGCGGTCGCCGACGGAGACGCAGGCTTCCGCGGCCACGCCGAGGCGTTCCGCCGCGAGGGCGTAGGGCGCGGGATCGGGCTTGGAGCGATAGGTGTCGTCAAGGCCGATGACGACCGGGAAGCGCGGGCGAACGCCCAGCGCCTCCAGGCTTTTTTCGCCGACGGAGCGGGGATTGTTCGTGACGAGGGCAAGGGCGAAGCGCGCGGCCAGGGCGGCCAGGGCCTCGTCGAGGCGCGGATCGCGCGCGAGCCAAGCCGCGGGATCGATGAGTTCCTCGCGCCAGCGGACGCTGGTCGGGATGTCCACGCCGAGCTCGAGGAAGAGGTTGCCGAGGCTGGTGCGGCCGAGGCCCGCGGCTTCGCGCGCGGCGCGGCGGCGGGCGAACTCCGCCTCAAGTGCGGCGACCGACTCGCCGCGCTCCCGCGCCAGGCGCTCGACGAGGACCTCGGTCTGGAAGGCGGCGTAGGCCGGGTGGCTGTAGAGGGTGGAGTCGAGGTCGAAGAGAAGGGCGAGCGGCCGCTCGGGGAGGGCGAGAAGCCTCATGCCCCGGTCGAGCCGCCCGGGCAGGGGAGTTCGATGTCCCGGAGGGCGCCGTGGGGAAGGGGCTCCTCCTCGCAGCGGTCGGAGGCCGGGGCGGGCGCGGCGCCGCGGACCGTCTTGGGCTGCCGCTCGAGCTGGCGCTTGATGCGCTTGGCCACGAGGTCGCGGTTGTCGAGCATCGACGAGAGGGAGCGGTTGTGGTGGAGGAGGCTGATGATCTGGGCGAAGAGGCCCGTGACGTCGGCCTGGACGTACCATTCCTTCTGGAGGAGTTCCTTGTGGTAGACGGCGTTGGTGCCGATGACGCGGTAGAAGAGTCCCTGCTTGTAGGCGGCGTCGAAGTCCTCGATCGCGCTGCCGGAGAAGAGGGGGAGGGAGGTCGCGCAGATGATCCTGGCCGCGCCGAGCTCCTTGATGTTCTTCATGCCCTTGAGGAGGGTGCCGCCTGTCCCGATCATGTCGTCCGCCATGAAAACGGTCTTGCCGCGGACGTCGCCGAGGAGGCGGATGTCCGTGATGTTGGAGTCGGCGGCGCTCTTCGTCACCTTGGAGTAGTCGCGCTCCTTGTAGAGGAGGGCGAGGGGCCGGTGGAGGGTGTTGGCGTAGAACTTGTTGCGGTCCACGGCGCCCGTGTCGGGAGAGAGGACGACGAGGTCCTCGTTCGAGATGTCGATGATGCCGATGAGCTTCTCGATGATCTGGAGGGAGGCGTGGAGGTTCTCGAGCCGCATCTTGTCGAAGGCGTTCTCGATCTCGCGGCTGTGGATGTCGAGGGTGATGATCCGCGCGACGCCGAGGTTTTCGAGCATCCGGCTGACGCGGGCGGCGGTCAGGCCCTCGCGGCCCTTCTTCTTGTGCTGGCGCGCGTAGGGGAAGGAGGGGAGAACGAGGTTGATCCGCTCGGCGCCCGCCTGGACCGCCGCGTCGATCGTGACCATCAGGGAGAAGATGTGGTCGTTGACCGAGAGGACGTGCTGGACCGCGCCGTCGTTGAAGGCGATCGGCTGGTGGTTCTCGATGTCCTGGAAGATGTACACGTCCTTGCCGCGGATGGAGTCCAGGATTTCGGTCTTCACCTCGCCGTTGGCGAAGTAGGTGTGCCGCGTGTTGACCTTGAACTTGGGCGAGCGGTACTGGTTCACGTTGCCGGGGATGTAGAGGAGGCTCGACTGGATGTCGGTGTCGAAGTTGATCTTCCGGGTGACGAGTTCCTGCGAGAGGTGGTAGCGCGCCGCCAGGATGGAGGTTTTCTTGTCGAAGCGGCGGCGGTAGATCGCGCCGAGGCGGCGGATTACCTGGTTCGCCAGCGCCTCGCCTCCCGGGCAGGCGAGTATTCCTA
>JAEUJG010000089.1 GCA_016794765.1 Spirochaetaceae bacterium
AGAGGGCCTTGACCCCGCGCTGGGCGTCGTCGAAGTTGCCGCGCACGCCGACCACGGAGGCGCCGGCGGCCGCGTGCGTCAGCATCTGGAGGCGCTGGACGCCGCTCACGCCCTCCGCGGGATAGAAGACGAGAACCCGGAGGCCGGCCAGTCCGGCGAGGCCGGAGAGGGCCGCCTTGCCCGTGTCGCCAGACGTGGCCGTCAGGACGAGGAGCTCTTTCCCGTCCCCCGCCGCCCGCCGCGAAAGGTCGAGGAGGCCGCCCATCAGGGACAGGGCGACATCCTTGAAGGCCAGGGTCGGGCCGTGGAAAAGCTCGAGGATGGGCCGGTCCCCCGCGAAGGCGAGGGGCGCGGCGTCGGCCCCCGGGAAGCAGGCCGAGGCCCGGTCGACCGCCGCGCGGAGCCCGTCACGCGGGAAGGACGGCAGGAAGGGCTCGAGGACGGCGAAGGAGATGTCCGCCCAAAGCGCCTCCGCGCCCGGATCGAGGAGACCTTCCGGCAGGGAAGGAAAGCGCTCGGGAACATAGAGTCCGCCGTCGGGCGCTAGCCCGTCGAGAACGGCGCGTTCGGCCGGAACCATCGGCCCTTCGGAGCGGGTGCTCCGGCAGCGTAGATCTGTCACGCCGGAATGATAGCACAAGGCCGCGCGGCGGCAAGGGCCGACCGCGCCTCGGAAAGGGGCAACCGCGCCAGGGCGGCCAGCGGCCCGCTTCGAGCTTGCGTTCCGCCGGCAAGCGATATACGATGTAATTCGCCTTCTGAGGCGCCGATCCCAGCGTGTTACGGCCGCGGAACCGGATGTAATGATGGATGGACTTCCTTCGCCCCACCGGGGGTGGAATTCGCCCAAACGCGAATTCCGGCCGAATGCGGGGCGCGGCGCAAGCGGCATCGTCGTTTTCCGGCGTAGTATCCACAATCATGGGAATTCAGCCGGGAGGATTCATGCAGGTCGCCATCGCGGGGACGGCGAAGGGAAAGCTGTCCGTCAAGGTTCCATACGAAACGCGGATCATGGACGCCATCCGCGGAATACCGGGCAGGGAGTGGTGTCCCGACACCAAGTCCTGGCTCGTTCCGAACACGCCCATCCACGGAGCCCGGCTCCTCCTTGCCCTCTTCGAAACCGGGTTTTTCAACGCCGGGTCCGCGGAGCAAACCTCGCCGGCGCCTGAAAGACAGCCATTCACCCCCGATTCAGCCGAGGTCCTCCTGACCCGTTGCCAACACGCGCTGGCGGCGCGCCATTACAGCGAACGCACGGTCCAAGCCTACCTTCCCTGGATCCGGCGCTTCCTGGAGCGCAATCCCGGCCGGGATCCCAAGGAACTCGGCGAGAACGAAATCAACGGCTTCCTGAGCGAACTGGCCGTGGCGGAAAACGTCAGCTCCTCGACACAAAACCAGGCCTTGGCCGCGTTGTTGTTCCTCTACCGCCAGGTGCTCGGGTTCCCGGTCGGTTCGCTCGGAGCGGTAATCAGGGCCAAGAAGGCCGTCCGCCTGCCGACGGTCATGAGCCGCGACGAAGTCCGCGCCGTCCTGGACCGGCTCCACGGCGACAAGAAGCTCGCCGCGACCCTGTTGTACGGCACGGGCATGCGGTTGTCCGAATGCCTGGAACTCCGCGTCCAGGACATCGACTTCGGCCGGAACGAAATCGTCATCCGCGACGGGAAGGGCGGCAAGGACCGCGTCACCATGTTGCCGGCCCGCATCGCGAAGACCCTGAAAGATCACTTGGAAAAGGTCAGGGTCCTGCACCGGAGCGACTTGGCCGAGGGCTGGGGCCGGGTGGCCCTGCCGGAGGCCCTGTCCAAGAAGTTCCCCAACGCGGCGGCGGAATGGCCCTGGCAGTGGGTCTTCCCCCAGGAACGGCGCTGGCGGGATCCGAAGACGGGGGCGCAGGGCCGGTTCCACATGGACGAATCGGTGCTTCAGCGCGCCATGCGGGTAGCCGTCATCGAGTCGGGCATAGCGAAGCACGCCTCCTGCCATACGTTCCGACACTCCTTCGCGACCCATCTCCTGGAGAACGGCCACGACATACGGACGGTCCAGGAGCTCCTGGGGCACAGCGACGTGAAGACGACGATGATATACAC
>JAEUJG010000097.1 GCA_016794765.1 Spirochaetaceae bacterium
TTCGTGAGCTCGAGGGGGAGGCCGTAGACCTTGCCGCCGTCGACGACGGGGGCGATCATGCCGGGGAGGTACTTCGCCTCGAGGTCCTTCTGGTTCTTGACGCCGATCAACTTGAAGTCCACGGGCGCGACGCGGCCGTTCGTGATGAAGGGATACTCGTCGAAGAGCTCGAGATTGAAGATCGTCGGGCCCTGGTTGGCCGCGAAGCCGGTGGTGACGATCTCGCGGATCTTGCTGGAGGGATAGGTCACGTAGTTGACCTTGACGCCCGGATTGGCGGCCATGAACTGCTCGATGTAGCCCTTCTCGAGGGGCGCACGGTTGGCGTCCTCGTGGGTCCAAATCGTGATCTCGACATTTTTGCCCTTGAGTTCGGCCACGGTCGGGGCTTGGGCGAAGAGCGATGCGGCCGCGAGGGCGGCGAGAAGGGCGATACCGGCGATGCGCTTCATGCGATTCTCCTTTGCGGGAATGATTCGGCTATCATCGTCGACCCCTTTTCCGGAAGGCGCAATGCGGCGATCCTGGCATTTTGTCGACGAATCCGGCCCAAGGCCGCGCCCGGATCCGCCGCGGCGGCCCGCGGGGGACGGGGAGGCGACAATTTAATGTTAATGCACGCCGCGGCGGACCGCACGGGATGGAGGGAAAGAAGCGGATGGCTTAAACTGTCAGGAAAGGCGCGCTGCCGCGCCACGGGGGGATGAATCATGGATCTCTTGCCGGAACTGACGGCGCGCCGCGCCTACCGCTCGATCTCCGCCGAGGAACTCGCCGGGGAGGAGGTCACCGCCCTCCTCGCGGCCGCCAGGCTCGCGCCGTCCTGCTTCAACAACCAGCCCTGGCGGCTCGTCGCGGCGCGGGGCGAAATCCTGGCCAAGCTCCGGGAAGCCCTGCCGGAGGGCAACAAATGGGCGACGCGGGCGCCCCTCCTCGTCGTCTTCGCGACCAAGGCCTCCCTCGATTGCCGCCTGGACGAAGGGCGGGACTACGCCTATTTCGACACGGGCCTGGCGGCGATGGCCCTCCTCCTCGAGGCCACGCGCCGCGGCCTCCGCGCCCACCCCATCGCGGGTTACTCGCCGGCCAAGGTCCGCAAGGCCGTGGAGCTGCCGCCGGACTTCGTCCCCCTCGCCCTGGTCGTGGTCGGGAAGCCCGGGGACGACGAACTCCTCGCTCCCTGGCAAAAGGAAAGGGAACGGGGCCCCCGCGAAAGGAAGCCCCTCGGGGAGGTGGCCTATGACGGCCTCTGGGAACGCCCCTGGCCCTTCCCTGCCCCGGAAGAAGGGGCCTAGCCAAGGGGCGCGGCCAAGGGGCCTTCCTATCCGCCACGGACGAAACGGCGCGGCTTTACCAAGGGCGGGGCGCGTGGTAGTATCAGGCAACTCCCGCCTCGGGCGGAACGGGAAGGCTCCATGGCACAAGCGAAAATCATCGGGATCTGCGGCGGCACGGGCTCGGGCAAGACGACGATCGTGCGCAAGATTTCCGAGGTCGTCTCGGATTTCGTCTTCGTCCCCCAGGACAACTACTACAAGACCGCGGAGTACATCTCCAACTCCAACATCACCGCCTTCAACTGGGACCATCCCGACGCCTTCGACAACGCCCTCCTCACCGAGCAGCTGGAGAAGCTCCGGAACGGCCAGGCCGTGGACATGCCGACCTACGACTTCGTCCACCACCGCCGGCGCGAGGAGACCATCCACGTCGAACCCAGGAAGCTCGTCATCTTCGAAGGCATCATGATCTTCACGAACAAGGCGGTGCGCGACCGCATCGACCTCAAGATCTTCGTCGACACGCCGGACGACATCCGTTTCATCCGCCGCCTCCAGCGCGACATCAAGGAGCGGGGCCGCACCGTGGACTCCGTGATCGAGCAGTACCTCACCGTCGTCCGCCCCGGCCACTACGAGTTCATCGAGCCGACCAAGCAATACGCCGACATCATCATCCCCGAGGGCGGCAACAACGAGAACGCCCTCAACGTCCTCGTCACCTTCATCAATTCCGTCATCGCCTCCGGCGAGTAGGAGGCGGCCCTGCAACCGCGAAGCGAAACCGGCGCCCGGCCGGCCGGCCGGCTTCCCGTCCCCGGCGCGACGCGCATCCCCCCGCGGCAGAAGCTCGCGATGGTCGGCGGCTACGCCCGCGCCAAGCTCGGGGCCCAGGCCACGTCGATCGCCTTCATCGTCCTCTACCTCGTCGGGGTCCAGACCTTGGTCTTCCGCATGCCGGTGGCCAACGCCCTCGGCGTCGCCCTCGGCATCGGCGCCGTGGCCGCCGGCCTGGCGCTCTTCCTGGAGGGGCTCTTCCTCGGCGTGATGCCCCTTGGCGAGCGTTGCGGCCTCAAGCTCCCGACCAGGACGGGCACCGCGGGCATTGTCGTCTTTTCCCTCGTCCTCGGCGTCGTCGCCACCCTCGCCGAGCCCGCCATCGGCTTCCTCCGCGGGCTCGGCGGGACGGTGGAACCCTGGCGCGCCCCCCTCCTCTACGCCCTCCTCAATCGGCTCTCCCCCCTCCTCGTCGCGGCGGTGGCCGCGGGCGTCGGCGTGGCCGTCGTCTTCGGCGTCCTCCGCTTCATCAAGGGTTGGTCCCTCAAGCCCTTCATTTTCGTGCTGACGCCCATCCTCCTGGCCGCGACCTTCTTCGCGGAGGCGGATCCCCGCGTCGCCTCGGCAGCCGCCCTGGCCTGGGACTCGGGCGGCGTCACCACCGGCCCCGTCACCGTGCCCCTGGTCATCGCCCTGGGCGTCGGCCTTTCGCGCCTCTTCGGCGAGGACGGCGAGGCGGGCAACGGACTCGGCGTCGTGACCCTCGCCTCCGCCCTCCCCGTCCTCGCGGTGCTCCTCCTCTCCTTCGCCCTCGCCCCTCGCCTTCCCGCGCCCTCCGCCCCGGAGGCCTTCTTCGCGCCGGCGGCCCGGGAGAAGGCGCTCTTCGTTCTCGGCTCCGAGGCCGAGCTCGAGCGCGCCGCCGCGCGGGTCCTTTCGCCGGCCGCCCTCGCCGCGGCCTTCCCCGCCCCGGACGGCGCCGAGGTCCCCGCGGCTGATGGCGCCACTGATGGCGCCGCTGACGGCGCCGTGTCCGCCCCGGGCGCGACCGGCGCCGAAACCGCGGCTCGATCCAAGGCCCTCCCGGCCTCCTCGAGCGGGACCCAGGCCCAGGCAGCCCAAGCCTGGACCCGCCCCCTCGCGGACGCGCTGAAGGCCGTCATTCCCCTCGTCATCGTCCTCCTGGTCGTCCTCCGCCTCATCCTCGGGGAAAAAATCCAGAACGCCGACGAACTCCTCCTCGGCCTCGTCTTCGCCGTCGCGGGCATGTTCCTTTTCGGCCTCGGCATGGACCGGGGCCTCGGCGCCTTGGGGCGGCAGGCGGGGAACGCCTTGCCGGCCGCCTACGCCCCGGTCGAGCGGACCGAAGAGTCCCGGCTCCTCCGCGGCGTGGGCGAAGCCTCGCTCGTCAAGGCGGCCGGCGAGGAAGGCGTCGCCGAATACCTCCTCATCGAGGAGGAACGGGGCCCCGCCCTCGTGCCCTTCGACCGCGGGCGCTACGACGCCGCGACCGGCGACTATCTCCACGTGCCCGTCGAGCGCCCCCTCCTGGCCGGGATGCCCGACTGGCTCGGCCGCGCCGCCGTCCTCCTCTTCGTCTTCGTGCTCGGCATCGGCGCCACCCTCGCGGAGCCCTCGCTGGCCGCCCTCGGCGCGACCCTGGAGGAGATCACGACGGGCACCTACAAGAGCGCCGCGCTGGTGCGCACCGTCGCGATCGGCGTCGGGGCCGGCATGGCCGCCGGCTTCGCGAGGATCCTCTTCGGGATCCCCCTCCTCTGGATCCTCGTGCCGCCCTATGCCCTGGCCCTCCTCCTCACGGCCTTTTCCGCGGAAGACTTCACCGCCATCGCCTGGGACTCGGCGGGCGTGACGACCGGGCCGGTGACCGTCCCCCTCGTCATCGCGGCGGGGCTCGGCATCGGCGAAAGCGCCGGCGTGGTGGACGGGTTCGGCGTCGTCGCCGCCGCCTCCGTCTTCCCGGTGCTCGCCGTCCTCGCGTCGGGCCTCGCGATCCGCGCCCGGGGCCGCCGCAACCTCGACCTCGGCGGGGAGGAGTACTGACGATGGACGCCCGCATCGAGCGCGAGACCCTCTCAAAGCTTCATTGCACCATACCCTCCGCCCTGGCGCCCGCCCTCGTCGAGGCGCTGGAAGGCATGGGCATACCCGAGGCCTATGTCCAGCGCGGCAAGCAGCTGGCCCTGGAGGAGCGGCGCGGCCTCCTTGCCCCGCTTTTCGGCTCCAACCTCGGCCGCACCGAACTGGCGGAGGACCGGGCGGAGATCTGGCGCTTCCACCTGCCCCGCGAGCTCGAGGCGGCGGCCGCCTGGCGCGTCGCCGAGGCCTGCGATCTCTTCCTTCCGGGCCGGGGCAGCCTCTTCGCCGAGGACGTCTCCCTCCTTCGCGCCGCCCCCGCCGACTTCTCCGCGGCCCGCGCCGCCCTCGCCGCCGAGGCGCCCCTGGCCGGCCGCGAGCCGAAGGACTTCACCGTCCTCTGCTGCATCGTCCAACGCGGCCTCGGCGATCCCCTCTCCCGGACCATCCTGGAAATGGGGCTCTGCGTGCCCGCCGTCTCCTTCGGTCTCGGCATGGGCCTCCGGAACCGCCTCGGCCTCCTCCGCATCACGATTCCCGTGGAGAAGGAGGTGATGTACTTCGCCGTGCCGAGCTCCGACGCCCCCCTCGTCGCGGGCGTCGCCGTGCGGAAGGCCCGGCTGGACCGGCCGGGGCAGGGCTTCATCTACCGCTACCCGGTGCGCGCCTACGCGGTCAACAACCTCGTGCGCCGCGGCGGCAGGCGCCACGTCGCGACGATGGAGCAGGTCATCGAGGCCCTGGACGAGATGCGCGGCTCCACCGAGTGGCGGCGCATCGCGGCCGCGCCAGGCTCGAAACCGCGGCAGCCGGGCCAGGCGGGCGAGCCGGGCAAAAACCTCGTCTGCTTCTCCCTCGTCTGCGACGAGGGCCGGGCCACGGAGCTCGTGAAGGCGGCGATGGACTCAGGCGCCGGCGGCGCGACCCTGGTCCAACTCGGCCACCGCGCCCCGGCGCGGGAGGGCCAGGCCCCCTCGCGGCACGCCCGCGAGACCTGCGACCTCATCGTCCCCGAGGAACTCGTCGAGCCCCTCGAGGAGGTGATGGCCGCCGGAGGGCTCTTCGGCGAAGGCGCCTATGGCCTCGTCGAGGTCACCCGCGTCGAGCGGGCGCTGACCTTCCAGGGCTAGAAGGCGCCGGGCGCCGGCGCTGGTGGGCCGGCGCGGGTGGCACGGCGCCGGGCGCCGGCGCGGGCAAGCCAGTGCGCCGAGCCCGGCCGCTCCCGTCCCCTGCCCGTCCCGAGCCCGCCCGCCCCCTCGCTTGCCCGCGCCCTCGCCTCTCGCCTATACTCCGCCCTGTGAACACCGAAGCATTTCCCCGCGGAAGCCCGAAACCGAACGGTCCCCGCGTCTGCGTGATCGGCGGCGGCGGAACGGGCGCCGCCCTCGCCTACGACCTGTCGCTCCGCGGCCTCCGCGTCGTCCTCCTCGAAAAGGGCGAACTCACGAGCGGCACGACGGGCCGCCACCACGGCCAGCTCCATTCCGGCGCGCGCTACGCCCTCGGCGACCGCGCCATCGCCCGCGAGTGCTACGAGGAAACCCTCATCCTCCGCCGGATCGTGCCGGAGGCCATCGAGTACAACGGCGGCTTCTTCATCGCGATCGGCGAGGAGGAGGCGGAGCTCGCGCCCCGCTTCGTCGCCGCCTGCCTGGAGGCCGGCATCCCCGCGCGCGAAATTCCGGCCGCCCGCGCTCTCGAGCTCGAGCCCGGCATGAATCCCGCCCTGTCGCGGGCGGTCTGGGTGCCGGACGGCACCTTCGACGCCTGGCGCCTCCCCCTCGCCTTTTTCGCCGCCGCGCGCGCCCTCGGCGCCGAGATCCGGGCCTGGACCGAGGTCCTGGGCCTCGACCGCTCGGGCGGCCGCGTCGTCGCGGCGCGGGTCCTGGACCGCTCGCGCGAGCCCTTCCGCGAGGAGTTGGTCGAGGCGGACTACTTCGTGAGCGCGACCGGCGCCTGGGCGGGCAAGGTCGGCGCCCTGGCGGGCCTCGACGTGCCGATCACGCCGGCTCCCGGCGCGATGCTCGCCGCGCGGGGCCGCCTCGTGGACCGCGTCGTGAGCCGCTTAAGGCCGGCCGGCGACGGCGACATCATGGTGCCGCAACGCGGTCTTTCGATCATCGGTTCGACCCAGAGCGTGACGGATTCCCCGGACGCCATCCTGCCCGCCCCGGGCGACCGGGACTTCCTCGCGGGAGCCGGCGCTGAGCTCGTGCCGGCCTTCGGCGCGGCGCCCGTCCACGCGGTCTGGGCCGCCGCCCGGCCCCTCGCCGGCCGCTCCTCCGACGAAGGCCGCTCGATCAGCCGCGACTTCGCGGCCCTGGACCACGAGGAGCGGGACGGCGTCGCCGGCATGGCGACCATCATCGGCGGCAAGGCGACGGTGCTCCGCGCCATGGCGGAAAAGGCGGCCGACCTGGTCGCGGCCAAGCTCGGCGTCGAGGCTCCCTGCCGGACGGCGCGCTACGCCCTGCCGAGCTGGCGGGAATACTACGGGAGGAAGGCATGAGCGGACTCGTCACGCTCCGCGTGGCGCGGGGCGCATCCTGGGCCCTGTACGAACTCGAGGCGACCGAGGGCATGACCGTCCTGGACGCCCTGGAAACGCTCCGCGGAAGCCGGGACCCGGACCTCCGCTACCGGCACTCCTGCCACCACGGCTCCTGCGGCACCTGCGGCGCGCGGGTGAACGGCAAGGAGACGCTCATGTGCCTGGAGCGCCTCGACGCCCTCGGCCCCGGTCCTGTCCTGGTGGAACCCCTGCGCAAGATGGGGGCGGTCGGCGACGTCGCCGTCGACCCCTCGCCCCTCTTCGCCTCCCTGCCCGAAGGCTCGGGCTACCTCCGCGCGAGCGGACTCGAGCACGGCGGCCCCGTGGAGGAGGGCGACGGGCGCGGCTATCGCCGCTTCGAGGCCTGCATCGAGTGCGGTTGCTGCGTTTCCGCCTGCCCCGTGGAAGGCAAGGCCTTTTCCGGACCCGCCGCCCTCGCCATGGCCGACCGCGACCGGGAGGAAAGGCCCGAACGCGAGGCGGCGGCCCTCGCCTTTGCCGCGCGGCCGGACGGGGTCGAAGCCTGCGACTCGGCCTTTGCCTGCTCCCGCGCCTGCCCCCAGGGCGTCGCGCCCGGCCGGCGCATCCGCCGGCTCAAGGCCAGCCTCGAGGACCGCGCGGAGGGCTAGCCTTTCCCGCGGAACATGAAAAAAGCGGGCCATGGCCCGCTTTTTTCGTTTCCCGTCCCCTCGGGCGGCGCTCGGGGCTTTTCAGCCCCGCATCGCGTCGGCGGCAGCCGCGGTGTTTCCGCCGACCGCGCGCATCGCCTCGATCGTCGCTTCCATCGGCTTCAGGATCAGGTCGTAGCCGAGGCCGAGGGAGTTGTCGATGTCGTCCTTGTCGATGAGCCCCCGGCCCTCG
>JAEUJG010000104.1 GCA_016794765.1 Spirochaetaceae bacterium
GGAAGGCATCAAGTACCGGATGCCGACGATCCTCGACCACGGCAACCTTCTCCATTACGCGGCCTTCAAGAGCCATATCGGCCTCTATCCCCTGCCCCACGCCCTCGAGAGCCTGAAGGAAGAGACCCGCGGCTACAAGCAGGGCAAGGGTTCCATCCAGTTCCCGAACGACCGCCCCCTGCCCCTGGACCTCATCGTCAGGATCGCCAAGGCGAGAATCGCGGAACAGGTGGAGGAAACGCGGCGAAAGAGCGGCAAGGCCGAATAGGCCCGCGCCTGGCCTCGCGCGGAGCGGGGCGGCGCCCGCGCGGCGCGGAGATTCGCGCCGCCCCGGCCCCTGCCCCGTTTCCGTCCACGTCCCGGCCGTGTCCCAAGCCCGGTCCTCGACAAAACAAGGCCGCCCCTCTTGCCGAGGGGCGGCCGATTTTTCATCGCGTCAGGCGCCTTCGCGCCTTCGTCGATCAGTCCGGATCGTGCGCGAAGCGCGGGCGCTTCGCGGCGACGAAGGCGCCTTCGCGCCTTCGTCGATCAGTCCGGATCGTGGTAGAGGAAGCAAGCGACCTCGTGGCCGGGAGCGGCCTCGCGGAGGCGGGGCTTGTGGTCCTTGCACTTGTCCATGTGCTTCCAGCAGCGGTCGTAGAAGGGGCAGCCCGGGCGCTGCTTGTCCGGCGAGGGCACGTCACCCGTCAGGATGATGCGCTTGCGCTCCTTCTCGATCTTGGGATCGGGAATCGGGGCGGCGGACAGGAGGGCCTGGGTGTAGGGGTGCAGGGGCTTCTTGTAGAGCTCGGCGGAGCCGGAGATCTCCGCGACCGTGCCGAGGTACATGACGGCGACGCGCGTCGAGATGTACTGGATGACGGCCAGGTCGTGGGCGATGAAGAGGTAGGTGAGGCCGAACTCGTCCTGCAGGTCCTTGAAGAGGTTCAGGATCTGCGCCTGGATCGACACGTCGAGGGCGGAGACGGGCTCGTCGCAGAGGACGAGCTCCGGCCGGAGCGCCAGGGCGCGGGCGATGCCGATGCGCTGCCGCTGGCCGCCGGAGAACTCGTGCGGATAGCGGTTGCGGAAGAAGCGGGAGAGGCCGACGCGCTCCATGAGCTGCTCGACGCGCTCGTCCATCTCCTTCTTGTTCATCTCGAGGATGCCCTTCATCTGGTAGATCCGCATGGGCTCGGCGATGATGTCGCCGCTCGTCATGCGGGGGTTCAGCGAGGCGTAGGGATCCTGGAAGACCATCTGCATGTTCTTCCGCGCGTGGATGAGCTCCTGGGGCTTGAGCTTGGTGAGGTCCTTCCCCTTGAGGATGACCTCGCCGCCCGTGGGCTTGTAGAGCTGGGCCACGGCGCGGGCGGTCGTGGACTTGCCGCAGCCGGACTCGCCGACAAGGCCCAAGGTCTCGCCCTTCTTGATCTGGAAATCCACGCCGTCGACGGCGTAGATGTGGTTCTTGTGTCCGCCGAACAGGCTCTTGGACCCGATCGGGAAGTGCATCTTGAGGTCTTTGACGTCGAGGAGTACTTCGTTCTCGGTCATGGTCACTTAGCCTCCGTGTAGAGCCAGCACGCGACGGCGCGGCCGTTGCCGTACTCGGTCGTGGTCGGATACTTCCGCTTGCAGACGTCCATGGCCTTGTCGCAGCGCGGATAGAAGGGGCAGCAGTCGGGGAGGTCGATGACGTTCGGCGGCTGTCCGCGGATGGAATTGAGGCGGTCGTTGTTCGCCTGGTCCAGGCGGGGCACCGACTTGATGAGGCCCTGGGTGTAGGGGTGCTTCGGCTCGGCGAAGAGGTCGCCGGTGTTGCCGCGCTCCACGACCCGGCCCGCGTACATGACGCAGAGGTTGTCGCACATGCCGGCGACGACGCCGAGGGAGTGGGTGATGAGGATGACGGCGGTCCCGAGGCGGGCGGTCAGGTCCTTCATGAGGTCGAGGATCTGCGCCTGAATCGTGACGTCCAGGGCGCTCGTCGGCTCGTCGGCGATGAGGATCTCCGGATTGCAGGAGAGGCCCATCGCGATCATGACGCGCTGGCGCATGCCGCCGGAGAACTGGTGCGGATACTGGTCGATGCGCTTCTCGGGGGCGGGAATGCCGGCGAGCTTGAGCATCTCGATCGCCTTCTCCTTCGCCGCCTTCTTGTCGAGCCCCTGGTGGAGCACGATGGTCTCCACCATCTGGGTGGAGATCTTGAGGAAGGGGTTGAGGCTCGTCATGGGGTCCTGGAAGATCATGGAAATCTTGTTTCCCCTGATCTCGCGGAGCTGCTTGATGTTCATCTTGAGCAGGTCCTTGCCCATGAAAAGGACCTCGCCGCCGGCGATGCGGCCGGGCGGGTTCGGGATCATGTTGATGATCGAGAGGTTGGTGACAGACTTGCCCGATCCGGACTCGCCGACGATGCCGAGCGTCTCGCCCTTGCGGAGGTTGAAGCTCACGCCGTCGACGGCCTTGACGATGCCCTCGTCCACGTGGAAATAGGTCCTTAGGTCCTTGACCTGGAGGATGACTTCATCGGTCATTTCAGTTCGCTCCTTGGTTGGGACCTTAGGTCCGGTTCTTGCTCTGCGGGTCGAGCGCGTCGCGCAGGCCGTCGCCGAGGAAGTTCATCGCGAAGAGGAACATCGTCATCGAAACCGCCGGCACGAGGAGGCGCCAGGGGTAGAGCTCCATGCCCTGGACGCCCTCGGAAACGAGGGTACCCCAGGAGGCGGAGGGAGCCGAGACGCCGAGGCCGAGGAAGGAGAGGAAGGACTCGTTCATGATGAAGCTCGGCAGCGAGAGGGTCGCGAAGATGATGATGACGCCGAGGGTGTTCGGCAGGAGGTGGCGGAAGATGATCCGCCCCGTGCCGGCGCCCATGGAGCGGGCGGCCTCGACGAACTCGGCGTTCTTGAGGCTGATGATCTGGCCGCGGACGACGCGGGCGATCGTGAGCCAGGAGAGCGCCGCGATGGCGATGAAGAGGACGAAGATCGAGTTGGTCCCCTCGGGCACCATCGACATGAGGATGATGACGACGAGCATGTAGGGCAGGCCGTAGAGGATGTCGACGAAGCGCATGAGGTAGTTGTCGATCCGGCCGCCGACATAGCCGGCGATGGCGCCGACGATGATGCCGATGAAGACGGCCGTGATCGTGCCGACGAGGCCGATCATGATGGAGATCCGGCCGCCGTAGATCGTGCGCGCGAGCATGTCGCGGCCGAGGTAGTCGGTGCCGAGGATGTAGACCCGCTTGTGGATCGGCTTGGTGGCGATCTCGGCGCCGAGCTGGTCGTACTCCGCCTGGACGGAGATGCGCTCGGTCTTGAGGTCCTCGCGGAAGGCGCCTGCCGCGTCGAGCTCGGCCATGCGCTTCTCGAGGCGCTGCAGGGCGACCTCTCCGGCGGGCTTGAGCGAGGGCGGGAGGTTCACGTGGGTGAGCTCCTGCGAGGTGAAATCATAGATCGGGAGGATGGGCGCCGCGATCGAGACGACGATGTAGGCGACGACGATCCACAGGCCGGCGAGGGCCATCTTGTTCTTTCGGAGGCGCTTCCACGCGTCGGCCCAGAGGGAGACTGCCTTCACCTGCTGGTTGAACTCGTTGACCGCCTGGTTCTTCTTGGGGGACATGCAGTTCTCCTATTTGTAGGTGATGCGCGGATCGAGGAACCCGTACACGATGTCGACCAGGAAGTTCATCGCGACGAGGAAGAGCGAGTACACGATG
>JAEUJG010000107.1 GCA_016794765.1 Spirochaetaceae bacterium
CAGGGCGCGCCGCGGAGTCCGGCTTCCCCGGAGGATCTCCTCCTCGGTCCCGGCGATCTCCGCATCGAGCAGCTCACCGATGGCGGCTATCACTTGTATGTCCGCAAGAAACCCGGGCTCGGCTCGGTCCTCCTCACGGAGAGCACGAAGGATCCCGCCCGCAAGGCCGACAGTTTCGCCTACCGCGCCACCGAGAAAAACGCCGTCAACGGCGGGGAAAAGCGCCTGCTCGACGGCGCCTTCCTGCCGCCCGAAAGCAAGATATATTCGATCATCGATTCCACGCCCGAACCGGACGCGCGGTTCGGCGAGGCCTTCCACCTCTTCATTCCCTGGGTCGTCGAATGGGGCTACGCCTGGTCGCGCGCCGGCCAGACCTTCATCGCCGACGGGAGCTTCGTCAACCTGCGCGCCTTCGCCCTGCCGTATGCCGACTATCGCGGGGCCTTCGCCGACAATCCCTATCTCGTGCGGGTGACGCAGGTGCCGCGGCCGAGGCCCGCCGTCAAGGCGCCGCTTCCCCCTCCCGCTCCGCCCAAGCCGCGCGATCCCGACCTCTACATGCCCGAGACCGTCCGCGCCTTCGAGGGCATTGCCGACGCCGGCAAGGGCGAGGCGCGGTTTTCCGAAGGCGAAGCCGACATCGTGCCCGAACTGTCGGCCCTCCTCGACCGGGCCAAGGGAAAGAGCGTCGACCTCGTGGTCTGCCTCGACACCACCGACTCGATGAAGGACGACATCGACGCCGTCAAGAAGGCCATTCCGGAGATGCTCAAGGAGCGCCTGGCCGAGTTCGGCTCCTTCCGCCTGGGTTTCGTCCTGTACAAGGATTATTTCGAGGACTATCTCGTCAAGAAATTCGACTTTACCCGCGATTTTTCGGTCTTTACCTCGGAGCTGTCGGCGGTGCGGGTCGCCGGCGGCCGCGACATCCCGGAGGCGGTCTACGAGGCCCTCTACTCGGCCCTCGTCGAGTATCCCTGGGCGGCCGAAAAGAAAATGATCGTTCTCATCGGCGACGCTCCCCCGCATCCCCTGCCGCGGGGCAAGATCGATCGGGAACTCGTTGAAAAGACGGCGGCCCGCCTCGCGGTGGAGATCGACGCTATCATCCTGCCGCACTGACGGCGCTTCGAATTTTCTTGCGTAGTAAACGCGTTTCGGTATAGAGTTTTATCGATTTCGCTTTGGGAAAGGATCCAGAGGCAGCATGGCGAGACGGCGGAACAGGGAAAAAACCGAAATTCTCGTGCGCGTGGCGAGCCGCAGGACCTTCCTCCTCGCCGCCTCCACCCTGGCCGGTTTGTTCCTCTTCCTCGGTTCGCCCGCCCAGGTCGTCAAGCCCCAAGAGCGGGCGGTCGGCGGCGTAAGTCTTTCCACCGCCGAGCAGATCGCCGCGGCGGTCGGCGACTCCGGCGAGGACCGAGGGCTCTACTACTCGGTCCACCGCGTGGTCTCGGGCGATACGGTCGGCGACATCGCCGAAAGCTACGGCGTCAGCCAAGACAGCATCATCAGCTTCAACGACATCCAGAACACCCGCACCCTCCGCCTGGGCCAGCTCCTCAAGGTGCCGAGCATGGCCGGCATCCTCTATACGGCGAAGGAGGGCGACACCGCCGAATCCGTCGCCGCCTCCTTCGAGATCGATCCCAACGGCATCATCGAGGTCAACGGCCTTCTCAAGCCGGAAATCCCCGCGGAGAAGATCGTCTTCCTGCCCGACGCCAGGCTTCCGAGCTTCAAGCTGCGCGAGATCAACGGCGACCTCTTCCGCTGGCCCGTCCGGGGCTGGATCACCGACCGCTTCGGTTGGCGCAAGGATCCCTTCAGCGGCAGCCGCACCTTCCACACCGGGCTCGACATCTCCGCCCCCATGCGCACGCCGGTCGCCGCCGGCATGGAAGGCCGCGTCATCGAGGCCGGCTATTCGAGCATCCTCGGCAACTACGTCGTGTTGGCCCACCATTCGAGCTGGTCGAGCACCTACGGCCACATGGATTCCTCCTCCGTGAAGGTCGGCGAATGGGTGCGGGCCGGCCAGCGGATCGGCTATGTCGGCAACACCGGCTACACCACCGGGCCCCACCTTCATTTCTCCGTCCTCAAGAACGGCCGCCTCGTGAATCCCTCGGCGGTCGTGCACTAGCCGCGCGCCGAGGGGCGCCGCTTCTTCCATTTTTCCCGATTCGCGCTACAATGGCGCCATGATCGCAACGGAACGACTCTACTATACCCGGCCGGAGCTCGACCGCGCGGAGGCCCGCGTGCTCGCCCTCGAAGGCTCCGTCGAAGCTCCCGTCCTCGTCCTGGACCGGACGATCTTCTATCCCGAGGGCGGCGGCCAACCCTGCGACCTCGGCAAGGTCGGGGCTGCGACCTTGGCGTCGGTTTCCCTGGAAGGCGAACGCATCCTCCACCACCTGGCCGGGCCGCTCGCGGGCCTGGCCGTCGGGGCCTCCGTCGCCCTCGAACTCGACGCGGGGCGCCGGCGCGACCACGCGGAACAGCATTCCGGCCAACACCTCCTCTCCTCGGTCTGCCTCCGGCTCCTCGGCGCCGAGACCAAGAGCTTTCACCTCGGCGCGGAGCGTTCGACCATCGATCTCGGCATCGCCGCCATGGACGAAGGCGACCTGACGGCCGTGGAGGCCGCGGTCAACGAAATCATCGCCGAGGCCTATCCGATCCGGATCCACGTCTGTCCGCCCGGGGACCTCGATTCCTTTCCCCTGCGCAAGCGGCCTCCCGCCGGCGAGGAGGAAATCCGGGTCGTCGAGATCGACGGCATCGACTATAGCCCCTGCTGCGGCACCCACCTGGCGGGCACCGGTGCCCTGCGCCTCCTCAAGCTTCTCGGCGCCGAGAAGTACAAGGGGATGACCCGCCTCGCCTTCGTGGCGGGCGGTCGGGCGTTCCGCGACTACGCCGCGGCCCAGCGGCGCTGCCGGGAGGCGGCCAAGGCCCTCGGCTCCTCCCAGGAAGACCTGGCCGCCGAGGCGAACCGAGCCGCCCTCCGCCTCAAGGAAGCCCTGGCCGCCGTGGAGCGGCTCAAGACCGAGCGGGCCCTCCTGGAGGCGGAGCGGGCCCTCC
>JAEUJG010000174.1 GCA_016794765.1 Spirochaetaceae bacterium
GGGCGGCGGCGGTGCCGGGCGCGAGCGAACCGGCGTTGTTCTCGCCGTCGGTGAGGAGGACGACATACTTCGCCGGCGCGCCCGAGCGGGAGGCGTGGGCCACCGCGACGCCGATGCCGGCGCCGAGGGCGGTGCCCTCGCCGAGGAAGCCCGGCTCGAGTTCGCCGAGACGGCGGCGGAGCGCGGCGTAATCGAGGGTCGGCGGGCAGACGAGGGCCGCCTCGCCGCCGAAGGCGACGAGGCCCACGGTCTCGTTGCGCCGGGAGGAGAGGAAATCGTCGATGATGGCCTTGGCCGCCTCGAGGCGGTTCGGCGCGAAATCCTCGGCGGCCATGCTCGGCGAGACGTCGAGGGCGAAGACGATCTCGTTGCCGCGGCTCAGGTAAAGGACCCGGCGGCTGAGCTCGGCGGGGCCGGCGGCCGCGACCACGACGAGCGCGAAGCCGAGCCACAGGCAGGCCTCGCGGAGAAGGCGAAGGCCGCGGAAGGCCAGGGGCGCCGCGTCGAAGGGCAGGCCTCCCGGGACGGCGAGGGGGAAGCGAAGGCCGCGGCTTCCGACGCGCAGGAAGCGCCGGAGCGCGACGAGGCACGGCGCGAGGAGGAGGAGGACGAGGAGGTAGGGCCGCTCAAACGATAGCATCGAGGGCCTCCTCCGCGGCGGCGCCCAGGCGCTGGGCCGAGGCCAGGGCGGCGCGCATGGCCTCGGATCCCGGCTCGAAGCCGGCGAAGCGCGCGCGGTCGGATTCCGCCAGGACCGCCGCGGCGTCCTCCCTGAGGCCGGGACAGGGGAAGCGCGACTCGGGCAGGGCGGCGATCTCGGCCGGCGTCAGGGCCGGCGCCTCGGGCAGGACCCGGGCCGCCAGGTAGAGCCTAAGCGAACGGGCGAGGGCCGCGTAGAAATCGCGCGCGGCCACGGAACCGATTCCCTTCTCGAGGTAGGCCAGGCTGCGGTCGAGGGCCCGGCTGGCCTGCGCCGCGCGGCTCTTCGCGATGATCCGCCGCGCCGCGGGAACGAGATACAGGGCCGAGCCGATGCCCCCGAGGACGATCACGAGGAAGAGGCCGGCGAAGCCATAGAGATAGAGCGCGGCCCCCGGCGGATCGCGCTGGGGCTTCGGCGGCGAAGGTTCGCGGTCGCCGGGGCCGAGGACGGAGGCGGTCTCGTAGGAGAGCGCGGGCAGGACGACGCCCCGCGCCGAAAGGGTCGGGATCTCCGCCTTGCCGGGCTTCCAGGACACGAAGCGCACGCGGAGCTCCCAGCCGCCGCCCGCCTTGGCCAGCCGGATCTCGCGGAGTTCGGGATCCGCGGCGGGACTCGGCGGCGGGAGCCCCTCCCCCTCCTTGAGGACGAAGGGCTCGAGCTCGCGGCGCGGCTCCGCGAGGAGGGCCACGGCTTCGACCTCCTCGCCGACGGAGAAGCGGGCGGGCACGAAGGCCAGGCGCTCGACGGCGAGGGTCTCCGCGGCGAGGGCCGCGGCCGCCAGCGCCAGCGGCAGGGCGAGGCAAAGCCGCGCGTTCACGGCCGCCTCCGGGCGTCGAAGAACTCGAGAAGGCGGCGGACCGGATCGTCCCCCGTGTCGATCTCGAGGAAGGAGGCGCGGGCCTCCAGGCAGCGTTCCCTCGCGTCGAGGGCGGCCTCGCGACCGCGTTCCGCCCAACGCGCGCGATAGGCGCGGCTCGAGAAGGGCAGCCAGGCCCCGCCCGAGCCTTCCGCGTCCGCGGCGAAAAAGGCGCCGCGGGCCGGAGGCTCCAGGTCGAGCCGGTCGGTGACGCGGAGGGCGATGGCGTCGTGCCGCCGCGCGAGGAGGGCGAGGGGCCGGTCCCAGCCCTCCGCCTGAAAATCGCTCAACGTCATCACGAGGCTGCGGCGCTTGAGGAGCCGGGCCGCCGACTCGAAGGCGCCGCCCAGGTCCGAGCCGCCGCGCGGGTCCGGGCCGCCGCGCGCCGCGTCCGCGGGCCTGGCGGCCACGACCGCGTCGATGATGGCGAGGGCGTGGGCCTTGCCGCGGCGCGGCTCGAAGTAGCGCAGGGGCTCCCCGGCGAAGAGGAGGGCCCCGACCGGCATGCCGCGGAGCTGCGCCGCGTAGGCGACGAGGGAGGCGGTGAGCGCCGCGGCGTCCCGCTTGGAGAGCTCGCCGCTCCCCGCGTCCATCGAGGCCGAGACGTCGATGAGGAGAAAGAGCGTAAGCGAGCGGTCCTCCGCGTAGGTGCGGACGAAGGGGCGCGCGAAGCGCACGGAGACGTTCCAGTCGATGAGGCGGGCGTCGTCGCCCTCGCCGTATTCGCGCAGGGCTTCGAAGTCGATGCCGCGGCCGCGGAAGACCGAGCGGAAATCGCCCCGCGCAAACGCGGAGGCGAGGGCCGGCGAGGCGAAGAGGAGCCGCCGGATCCGCGAATGGAGCTCGTCGCGGTCCACCTGCCCGGCCTTCAGGGAAGGGGGACGGCGGCGAGGAGCCGCGCGATGACGGCGTCGGCGTCGACGCCGTCGGCCTCGGCCTGGTAGGAGAGCACGAGCCGATGGCGGAGCACCTCGCGGGCGCAGGCCTTGACGTCGTCGGGCAGGGCGTGGGCGCGCCCGTCGAGGAGGGCCGAAATGCGGGCGCAGCGGTACAGGTGGAGGGAGGCGCGGGGGCTGGCGCCGTACTCGAGCCAGCGCGCGAACTCCCTGGCCTGCGCGGGAGCCTCCGGACCGGGCCGCGTCGCCCTGACGAGGCGCACGATGTAGCCGAGGATGGCCTCGTCCACGGCGACGGATTCGGCCGCTTTTCGCAGCAAGGCTATCTCGGCGGCGCCGAGGACGCGGGAGACGGGGGCCGAGGCGCGGTCGGCGACCCGGCGCACGATCGCGGATTCCTCCTCGGCGCTCGGGTAGTCCGCGACGATCTTGAGGAGGAAGCGGTCGAGCTGGGCCTCGGGCAGGGGATAGGTGCCCTCGTGCTCGATGGGATTCTGCGTGGCGAGGACGAAGAAGGGCTCGGGCAGGGCGTGGCTCGCTTCGCCGATCGTCACCTGGCCCTCCTCCATCGCCTCGAGGAGGGCGGACTGGACCTTCGCGGGAGCGCGGTTCACCTCGTCGGCGAGGATCACGTTCGCGAACAGCGGGCCCTTGCGCGGCGTGAAGCGCCCCGTGCCCTGTTCGTAGACGAGGGTGCCCGTGATGTCGGCGGGCAGGAGGTCCGGCGTGAACTGCACGCGGCTGAAGTCGAGGCCCGAGATTTCCGCGAAGGTTTTCACGGCCAGGGTCTTGGCGAGGCCCGGAACGCCTTCGAGAAGGACGTGTCCCCCGCCGATGACGCCCATGAGGATGCCGTGGAGCACCTTCTCCTTGCCGACAATCCGCCGCCCCATCTCGGTTCGCGCCCGCCCCGCGATGGCTCCCGCCTCCGCGACGAGGCCCGCGTCCATTTTCTGTAGCTCAGCCACGCTGTCGCTCCCGCTAAAATAGATGCTTTCGATAGTAGCTTTCGCGCGAGGACAAGCGCAAGGAGGGACTTGTCGGGGAAGGGCGGTTCGGGACTATATCTGCTATTTCTTTGCAATTATTGACTTGGTTAATATTTAGTTTTTAGCTTTTTATTGCTTCTGTATATTTTACATGGATATTATTCAATCTCTAAATTTTTCGCCTTCGCAACTATTGACAATCTGGTTTTTTAATATATAAGATATTTTCTATGATTGATCTCTGCTCGCTGTCGAGAATCGTCTCGCTCCTCAACCACCTCGACGAAAAACTCAGGGATTCGCAATCCGTCGGCCTCATGGAGGCGGTGGTGCTGTGTTCCCTCGGGAAGGCCCTGACCTCGCCGACGGAAATCTCCAAGGCGACGGGCATCAGCGCCTCCAATCTCAGCAGGGTGCTGCGGAACCTCGAGGAACGGCGCTTCGTGGAGCGAAACATCGACGACATAGACAAGCGGCGCCTCCGCTTCGCGCTGACTTCGGAGGGACATTCGAGGCTCGCGTCGATCCAGGCCTCGGGGCTCGAGATCCCCGAGGAGCTGGCGTCGGCCTGCAGGCTCGTCGAGAGCGGAACAACGGCCTAGAATCGGCGCCCCGGCGAGGGCGCATAACTTTCCAACTTGCAGGAGGCCGCAATGGCCCGATATCTCATCGTCGGAGGCGTCGCCGGAGGCGCCTCGGCCGCGGCGCGCCTGCGTCGCCTGGACGAAGGGGCGGAAATCGTCCTCTTCGAGCGCGGCGACCACGTCAGTTACGCCAACTGCGGACTCCCC
>JAEUJG010000187.1 GCA_016794765.1 Spirochaetaceae bacterium
AGGGAGGTGCCGCACCCATGAAGGCTCACGGCTTGTTTAGGCATGAACGCAGGCGCCTCGAATATGTCCGCAGCCTGTCCTTTCTCCTGGGGGCGGACTTGAGCCTCGGGGAGGCGATGGCCGCGGGAGGGCTGGACTTCGATCGGACATCGCGCCTCCTCCAAGCCGGGATCCCCTTCGCCGAGGCCCTCCGCGGATCCGGCCTCGGTTTCGCCGAGTCGGAGATCGCGATCCTCAAGGCCGGGGAACTGACCGGCGATCTCGCCGTCGCCGCGTCGGCCCTCGCGACGATGCTGGCCCGCGACCTGGCGGACCGGGAGAAGATCCTCGAGGTCCTGGCCTATCCCTGTTCGATGATCCTGTTCGCGGCCGTTTCGGCCGCCGGCGCGGGCCTCGTCTCCGCGACGGGCGCGATGGGAGAGGCTTCCGCCGGGGCCGGTTGGCCGGCGCTCCTCGCTTCGGGCGGGACCATGCTCTTCCTGGGCCTCCTCTGCGGAGCGGCCTTGGGCTTCTCCAGGATGATGGCGCGAGGCGGCCCCGCCCGGGACAAGGCGCTTGCGCTGGCCTTTTCCCTGCCCCGCCTAGGCGCCGCCCTGCGCGCCCGAGAGATCCACCGCTTCTGCCTCATCGCTCGCTTCCTCACGGAGGCGCGGCTTCCCTTCCTTTCCGCCCTGCGTTCGGCGGAAGCGGGGCTCTCGTCGCCCGAGCTGCGTCGCGCCGCGGAAGGCGCCTGCGGGCTTCTCCGGAACGGCAGACCGCCCTCCGAGGCCTTCGCGCTCGCCGGCGGCTTCCCCGGCGAGTTGGCCCGCTGGTTCGCCCTCGCCGAGCGGACCGGGGATCCGGCCAAGGCCTTCTCCATGCTGGAGGCCTATTTCGGTCACGAGGCCGACCGGCTCGCCCGGGCCGCCGTGGCTCTCGTCGAACCCCTGTCTCTCCTCGTCGCCGGCGGCCTCGTCGCCGCCTCCCTGGCCGGCCTCGTGGCGACTTCGCTCTCGGCCTCGCTTGCGGGCCTGACCCCGCCCTAGGAGGAACATCCTGACGAAACGAGATGGAACCACGGCGCGCCGGCGATCCGCGGAAATGTCAGCCGCTTCCGGTTTCCTGCGGCGGCTCGCCCGTACCGATGAAGGTTGGACCTTTGTCGAGACGGTCATCGTCGTCGCCATCATCGCGGTGCTGACGGGCACCGTCGGTTTCGCGGGTTCGAAGTACGTCGATCTCGCCAGGCGGGTCTCGGCCGCGACGCAGATCGAAACCCTGCGGCTATCCCTCGAGGCCTATTACCTCGATGCCGGCGCCTATCCGACCGCCGGCCAGGGACTCGAGGCGCTTTGGGAAAAGCCCAGCCTGGCCCCGGTACCGGCCAAATGGAACGGGCCCTATCTCGACCGCCGGCCGGCGGGGGATCCCTGGGGAAATCCCTTCCTCTTTCGGAGGCCGGGCCCCGAAGGACTGGCCTACGGAATCTCGAGCCTGGGCGCCGATGCCCGGGAAGGAGGAGTCGGTGCGGCTGCGGACATCAATTCCTGGGAGGGGGACCGATGAGGGTTACGCGCTCGTCAAGACGATCCTCGAGGCCCTGGCCCTCGCGGCCCTGGCCGCCGCGATCGGTTTCGCCTATCGTGCCATTGCCGGATTTTCGGCCGAATCCGCCGCACGCCTCGCTCTTGCCGCCGAACGGCACCTGCAGGCCTTCTTCTC
>JAEUJG010000190.1 GCA_016794765.1 Spirochaetaceae bacterium
AGGGAGGTGATCAGGGCGAAGAGCGGCATGATGATCATGATCGCCGGCACGCCGAGCGCCGCCACGAAGGAGTTCTGGATGAGGTTCCCCGTCCTGGAGGGGAAGCGCGCCAGGATGTAGGCCGCGGGGGCCGAGACCGCGGCGATGCCGAAGCAGGCCGTGATGGTGTAGACCAGCGAGTTGACGAAATAGACGCCCACGTTGTGCGTCACGAGGGCCTTCACGTAGTTCTCGGGGTGGAAGCCCGACTTGAAGAGCTCGCCCTTGAAGATGTCGCGCGTCGTGGAGAACGAGGCCGCGACGATCCAGCCGATGAGCACGAAGGTGAAGAGGCACCAGGCCGTCACGACGAGATAGCCCGGGAGTTGGTTGCCGCGCGCGGCCCTGCTCATCCTGCCTGAATTGATTCCGCTCATTCCTTGCTCCTTCTCCCGCGTGCTTTCAGTACTCGAGGCCGTCGTCGCGGATCGCCTTGCTAGACGCGAGGAAGATCGCGAGGACCATCAGGGAGAGGAGGACGCCGACGGCGGCGCCCGCCCCGACGTTGCGCTCCGTCACCACCATGTTGGCGCCGAAGACCATCTGGTACATGTAGACCATCGGGGTCACGGTGCCCGGCTCCGGATTGAGCGGCGAAAAGACCATCGACCAGATGAAGAAGACGACCGTGCTGATGGTCCAGAGCACGATGCTCGTCCGCATGACGCCCTTCATGAGGGGCATCGTGATGAGGCGGAACTGCCTGAACTTGCCCGCCCCCTCGATCGTCGCCACCTCGTAGAAGTCCGCGGGGATCTTCTCGATGCCCGCCATGAAGATCAGCATGAAGTAGCCGACCATGCCGAAGCAGTACGCCACGAGGAGGGCGCCGAAGACGTGCTCGGGCGAGGTCCACTGGACCGCCGAGAGGCTCTCGAGGCCCAGGGTCTTGAAGGTCGACTTGAGGAGGCCGTAGCGCGAGCTGTAGACGTACTGCATCCACATCGTGCCCATGGCCACCGCGGAGATGACGTTCGGGAGGTAGATCACCGCGCGGAAAAAGGACTTGAGGCGGACGCCCGAGGTGAGGATCGCCGCGAGGAGGAGGGCCAGGGCGAACACGAGGAGGCCGCCGTAGAGCCAGATGCCGGCGATGTTCCGCATCGAGCGCAGGAAGAGCTCGGAGGAGAAAAGCGTGCGGTAGTTGTCGAGGCCGGCGAAGCTCCACTTGGACACCGCGTCGGTGATCGAATCGACCTTGAAGAAGCTCATCACCGTGGTGCGGAGCGTCGGGTAGAGGAACACGGCGAGGTACGAGAGCACCGCCGGCCCAAGGAACACCGCCTTCATGAGGGTATGCCGCTTCTTTTTCACGTTTCTCTCCTCCTTGCCCGGGAAAGTCCGGACGGCCGCGTTTCGCGGCCGCCCGGAGGGGATCACTTCTTCATCGCCGCGACGAACTGCTCGGCGGTGATGGTGCCGCCGACCAGCTTCGTGAAGTTCTCGGAGATGACGGGAAGCTTGTCGACGTTCGCCTGGATGCCCGCCGCCCAGGGGTAGCAGGTCTTCAGGTTGTTGAAGATGGCCTTGGCCTCGGCGAGCTGGACGGGCCAGTCGGTGGTGCCGCCCACGGGCACGCCGTAAGACTTCTTGGCGAGCTCGGCGTCCCACTTGCCGGTGGTGAGGTGGGCGATGAGCGCGAAGGCGACGTCGGGGTTCTTGCAGTTCTTGTTGATCTGGAAGGCCTGCGCGCCGAAGTTCGCCGCGGTCTGGTCGTCCTTGCCGCCGGGGACGGTCGGGAAGGAGAAGGTGCCCCACTTGAAGTCGGGACCGGTGGATCCCATGATCTCGTTGACGAGCCAGGTGCCGTTCAGGTACATCGTGACGTCGCCCGCGGCCACGTCCTGCTGGCCGGCCGGCCACTTGTTGCCGGCGACGGTCTTGGAGAGGTAGCCCGACTTGGCGAGGTTCTCGAAGGCCTTGGCCATCTGGAGGACGGCGGGGTCGCTCCACATCGCGTTGGTCTTGTCCTTCACGAGCTGCTCGACCCAGGGGTAGCCCTTGGCGCGGGCGAGGTAGTAGCCGGGGAGGGTGTCCATGTAGGCGTCGTCCACCGTCATCGGGGTGAAGCCGGCGGCCTTGAGCTTGGCCATCGCCGCGAGGAGCTCGTCCCAGGTCTTCGGCGCGGCCTTGATCCCGGCCTTGTCGAAGTGCTCCTTGTTGTACATGAAGGCGAAGACGAAGGGCTGGTAGGGCACGGCGTAAAGGCCCTTGTCCGCGGCGTAGGAGCGCGAAAGGTTGAGGAGGGAGCCCATGACGGCGTCCTTGTAGGCCTTGCCGCCGGTGCTCGGGTAGCTCTTGGCGAGGTAGGCGTCGAGCTTGAGCGCGTAGGCGCCCCAGGTCTTGACGACGCGCTCGGTGTCCTCGTCCCAGAGGTCGATGACCTGCTTGTTGTCCAGGGCGGGCTGGAGCGTCTTGCGGATCTCGCGGCCGTTCCAGTTGATCTCCACCTTGACGCCGGCGTTCTTGGCCTCGAAGTCGCGGATGGCGGCCTCGAGGACCTGTGCCTGGGGCTCGGTCTGGTTCCACATGGACCAGTAGACCAGCTTGACCGCCGGGGCGGCCGTCGCGGCGGCGACGGCGACCAGAAGCGCGAGGGCGATCGCGAACGTTCTCTTCATGATGCCTCCTTACTCAATCTTCCGGTCCGGCGCCGATGGCCGGCCGGGGGAATCCCCGTCAAGTCCCGCGAAGGCCGCCGCCGTGGCGGCGCGCATCGCGTCCCAGTTCTCTTCCATCGAGCGCGCCAGGGCTACCTGGGTGCGGCAGCGCTCGAGGTTGTGCGTCGGCCCCGAGACGCGGTAGTAGCGGTCGCCCTCGAGCCAGTCGGTGAGGAAACGGATGCCCATGATCAGCGTGATGATCCGCCCGCCGTGGGGCAGGAGCTCGATCTCCGCGGGCGTGAGGAAGGTCCTTCCGCCCGGAGCGGTCCCCGCCGCGTAGCCCCGGACCAGGGCCTCGTACATCGGCAGGGAAAGGCGCATCCGCGAGGGATCGGGCTCGTCCTCCGCCGCGGAGGCGGGCACGGTGCGCGCCAGGTCCCCGAAGTCGTAGGCGGAGGCGCCGGGCATCGTCGTGTCGAGGTCGATGACGCAGATAGCCTCTCCGGAACGGTCGTCGAGGAGGAGGTTCTGGATCTTGGTGTCGTTGTGCGTTATGCGCTCCGGGATCTCCACGGACTCGAGGGCGGACACGATGCGGTCGAAGCCCCCGCTGTTCGCGCGGAAGAAGTCGATCTCCGCGGCCGCCGCGGCGGCGCGCCCGGCGCGGTCCTCCGCGACGGCGGCCTCGAAGGCGGCGTAGCGGGTGCGCGCGTTGTGGAAATTCGGGATGGTCTCCGCCAGGCGCGGACCGGGCAGGTCGGAGAGCAGTCGCTGGAAGCGGCCCACGGCCCCGCCGAGGGCGCCGGCCCGCGCCGGGCTGTCCATGAGCTCGGAGGAGCGCGCGCCCTCGATGAAGAGGTAGGCCCGCCAGAAGCCGCCTTCGGCGTCGCGCCAGAAGGGCCGTCCGTCGCGCGCCGGCAGGACGGTGAGGGCCCGGCGCGAGACGCCTTGGGCGCCCTCGGCCGCAAGGCGGCGCCGGAGGTGCTCGGTGACCCGGAGCACGTTGTCCATCAGGGCCTCGGGCTCGCGGAAGACGTAGGTGTTCACCTTTTGGAGGAGGTAGCGCACGCGCCGCCCCGCCTGGTTGACCGCGACGACGTAGCTGCCGTTGATGTGGCCGGTGCCGTAGGACCGCACCGAGAGGATGTCGCCGTAGAGGGAGAAGGCGCCGGCGGCCTCGCGGGCCGCGGCGAGGGGCGAGCGGACGCGGGGGCTCACGGACGCCCCCAGAGCGGCGCGGGGTAGCGGCCCGCCCCGGTCAGGGCGGCCACGCGCGCGCGCGCGTCCTCGAGGTCCTCGCGGTAGGTGAGGCCGAACCAGGCCTCCGGCGTCGGCAGGACCCTGACGGTCGCCCGCCCCGCCGCGACGAGCTCGTCCACGAGGCCGGGCAGGTAGAACTCGGCCTTGGGAGAGGACGCGTTGGCCGATATAAAGCGGTCGAAGAGGGGCCGCGCGAGGGGGAAGACCGCGGGGGTGAAGCCCCAGAGGTTCATGGAGACGACGGCGTCGCCGGAGAGCCCGCGCTCGCCCCCCTCGGGGAGGCGCGAAAGATAGGCGACGCCGCGCCCGGCGCCCGCCGCGGAACCGGCCGCGGCGCCGGCCGCCACCTCGCAGATCGCGGTGTGCTCCGTCACGCCCCGGAGGAAGCCGTCGGCGGCCACCTCGCAAAGGCCGCGGGAGACCGCGCCGTGCGGGCTCGTCGTGTTCGCCAGGAGGAAGCCCGCCATGCAGAATTCCGCGGCGGCGGGATCGGCCGCGGCCAGGAAGCCGTGGACGGCCTCGAAGGAGGCCCGGCCGTAGAAGTCGTCGGCGTTGATGACGGCGAAGGGCGCGTCCAGGGCCTCGGCGGCGCAGAGGAGGGCGTGTCCGGTGCCCCAGGGCTTGGCGCGCCCGGAGGCGGCGGCCGCGGCGGGGGCCGCGGGCGGCAGGAGGCTTTCGAGCTCCTGGAAGACCAGGCGGCTCCGGACCCGCGCGGGCAGGCGCGCAAGGACATGGGAGCGGAAATCCGGCTCGATCGAGCGCCGGACGAGGAAGACGATCTCGTCAAAGCCCGCCTGGAGGGCGTCGTGGACGGAGTATTCGAGGACGGTCTCGCCGGCGGAGCCGACCGAGGCCATCTGCTTGATGCCGCCGAAGCGAGAGCCCATTCCGGCGGCCAGGACCAACAGGGAAGTCTTCATAACGTGTAGTGAGCCTACGCCCCATTCGGCGCCTCGAACATGCTCGAGACTGCATTCGATATGGACGAACCTGCAGATTGGACTTAAAATCGAGGGCCATGGCCCAACGTCTCGGCCTTTTCCTCCGGGAAGAGGTGCAGGAACTCATCGACGCCTTCGCCGCCTGCTTCGCCGCGAAGATCACCTTCTTCTCCTCGGAGATGGAGGAGCTCTCCGTCGGCCTCCGCGGCCCCGGCTCGCGCTACTGCCGAATCGTGCAGAACGACCTGAAGCTCCTCTACCGCTGCCACGCGATGGACCGCGAAATGTGCCGCCGCGCCCAGGCCCGCGACGAACCCCTGCGCTACCGCTGCCACGCCGGCCTCGTGGAGGCCATCATCCCGATCCGCCTCGAGGGCAAGACCATCGGCACGATGATGGTCGGCCAGATCCGCGAGGCGCCCCGGCCGCCCGCCGACATCGTCGCGGCCTGGACCGCGCTGCGCGGCGATCCGGCCGGCCTCCTCGAGGCCTGGAGCGAGCTCGAGCCCTTCGACGAGGAACGGCTCGGGAACATGCTCCGCCTTTTCAAGGTCCTCGTCCAGTTCATCGTCTCGCAGAACTACGTGACCCTCCGGCAGGGCCTCCTCATCGAGCGGGTCCTGCGCTACGTGGACGACCGCCTGGACGAGCCCATCCTCCTCGCGGAGGCGGCCCGGGACCTCGACCGCAGCGAGTCGGCCATAGCCCACGCGATCAAGAAGAAGCTCGGACTCTCCTTTTCGAGCCTCGTCAACCTCAAGAAGATCGAGCGCTTCGAGACCCACCTGGCCAAGGAGCCCTCCCTGACCATCCAGGACGCCGCCGCCCTCGTCGGCTTCCTCGATCCCCTCTACTTTTCCCGGGTGTACAAGAAGCACCGCCTCATCCCGCCCTCGGCCTACCTCGCCTCCCTCAGGGCGGGCGCCCTGGGCCTCCCCCGCCCCGCCGAGGAGCGCCGCCCGGCCGAGGAACGCCGTCCGGCCGAGGGGGGCGGCCCCGCGGAGACCGATTTTTCGATTTAGCCCGTGCCCCCGTGATCGGGCCGGGCCGGACCAAGGGGCCCGGCCGCGGGGGCTTTCCGCCCCTCCGGCGTTTCGCCGACAAAAATCATCGCCTGAGTCGATATTTTCATAGCGAGTCGGGCCCCGCGTATTGAACAAAAAATCGAATCGTTTTACTATATGAGCGGCTCCGATCGAGCCCCCAATCCCCATCCCCATCTTTTCAAGGAATCCGTATGCCCGATACGAAGAACATGGTGATGATCGACGGCAACACCGCCGCGGCCCACGTAGCCCACGCGGTGAGCGAGGTCATCGCGATCTACCCGATCACTCCGTCTTCGCCCATGGGCGAGCTCTCGGACGAGTACTCCGCCCAGGGTCGCAAGAACATCTGGGGCACCGTCCCGCAGGTCGTCGAGATGCAGTCCGAGGCCGGCGCCGCCGGCGCCGTGCACGGAGCCCTGACCACGGGCGCCCTGACGACGACCTTCACCGCCTCCCAGGGCCTCCTCCTCATGATCCCGAACATGTACAAGATCGCCGGCGAGTGCACCTCCGCGGTCTTCCACATCGCCGCCCGCGCCGTCGCCGCCCAGGCCCTCTCCATCTTCGGCGACCACCAGGACGTCATGGCCGCCCGCCAGACCGGCTGGGCCATGCTCGCGTCGAACAACGTCCAGGAGGTCATGGACACCGCCCTCATCGCCCACGCGGCGACCCTCGAGGCGCGCATCCCCTTCCTCCACTTCTTCGACGGCTTCCGCACCTCCCACGAGGTCTCCAAGGTCGAGGAGCTCTCCTACGACCTCATGCGGCAGATGATCTCCGACGAGGCGGTCCGCGCCCACCGCGCCCGCGGCCTCAACCCGGAGAATCCCTCCATCCGCGGCACCAGCCAGAACCCCGACGTGTACTTCACCGCCCGCGAGTCCGCGAACAAGTACTACGACAAGGTTCCCGCCATCGTCGAGAAGACCATGGAGAAGTTCGCGAAGCTCACGGGCCGCGCGTACAAGCTCTTCGACTACGTCGGCGCCCCCGACGCCGAGCGCGTCGCCATCGTGATGGGCTCCGGCGCCGACGTCGTCAAGGAGACCGTCGAGCAGCTCGTCCAGAAGGGCGAGAAGGTCGGCGCCGTCATCGTCCGCCTCTTCCGCCCCTTCTCCGTCGAGCACTTCATCAAGGCCATCCCCGCCACCGTGAAGTCCATCGTCGTCCTCGACCGCACCAAGGAGCCGGGCGCCATCGGCGAGCCCCTCTACGAGGATGTCCGCACCGCGATCGGCGAGGCCATGGGCGCCGGCGCCAGCCACTTCAAGGCCTGGCCCACCGTCATCGGCGGCCGCTACGGCCTCGGCTCCTACGAGTTCACCCCGGCGATGGCCAAGGCCGTCCTCGACGAGCTCAAGAAGCCCCAGCCCAAGAACCACTTCACCGTCGGCATCGTGGACGACGTGACGAACACCAGCATCGCCTACGACGAGCACTTCCAGCTCGACGCCCCCGGCGTCGTCGAGTGCCTCTTCTACGGCCTCGGCGCGGACGGCACGGTCGGCGCGAACAAGAACTCCATCAAGATCATCGGCGACGAGACGGACAACTCCGCCCAGGGCTACTTCGTCTACGACTCCAAGAAGTCCGGCACCTACACGATCTCCCACCTCCGCTTCGGACCCAAGAAGATCGACAAGCCCTACCTCGTCTCCAAGGCCGACTTCATCGCCTGCCACAAGTTCGGCTTCCTCGAGAAGCTCGACATGCTCGCGAACGCCAAGGAAGGCGGCGTCTTCCTCCTCAACAGCCCCTACGCGGCCGACCAGGTCTGGAACCACCTCCCCGTGGAGGTGCAGAAGCGCATCGTCGACAAGAAGCTCCGCTTCTACGTGATCGACGGCATGGCGATCGCGGAGAAGGCCGGCATGGGCAACCGCATCAACACC
>JAEUJG010000191.1 GCA_016794765.1 Spirochaetaceae bacterium
CGAGGGACCGAGCGGCCATCGCGACGATGCGCGCCCTCGGTTTCCGGGCCTCGGACATCGCGAAGCAGTATTTCGCCCGCTCCGCCCTGGTCGCGGCGGCCGGAGTCCTCCTCGGGTCCCTCCTCGCGAACAGCCTCGGCGAAGCGCTTGCCGGAGCGGTCATATCGTCTTTCGGCGCGGCCGCCTTCGAGTTCTCCGCGGATCCCTTCGCCGCCCATCTCGTCATCCCCCTGGCGATCGGGGGCGCGGCCCTGGCCGCGACCGCGGCCGGAGCGGCAGGGTCGGGGCGGGTCAAGATCGCCGAATGCACAAGGGAGTAGCCAAATGCGCACGTTGTTGAAAGGTGAAGGCGTCGTGAAATCCTTCGGCGGGGGCGCGGAGCGGCGCGCGGTCCTCGACCGGGTCTCCATCGAACTCCGCGAAGGCGAGTTCGTCGCGGTCATGGGGCCCTCCGGCTCCGGCAAGTCCACCCTGCTCTACGCGTTGAGCGGCATGGACGGCATCGACTCGGGGCGCGTGACCTTCGAGGGGCGCGAGCTCGCCGCCCTCGGCGACGACGAACTCTCCGACCTGCGCCGGCGGCGCATGGGCTTCGTCTTCCAGCAACCCACCCTTCTCGGAAGCCTCGACCTCCTCGACAACATCATCCTGCCCGCGGCGCGCGACGACCGCCGCGGGGCCGCGCGCCACGCCGAGAAGGCGCGGGAACTGATGCGGCGGACCGGCATCGAGGGCCTGGAGCGGCGCTCGGTCTCCCAGGTCTCGGGCGGCCAGCTCCAGCGGGCCGGCATCTGCCGGGCCCTCATGCGCGACCCGGCCGTCCTCTTCGGCGACGAGCCGACCGGCGCCCTCAACTCCTCCGCGGCCCGCGGGATCATGGACATCATCGAGGAGGTCAACTCCGGCGGCACCGCCGTCCTCCTCGTCACCCACGACGCGAGGGTCGCCGCCCGGGCCGGGCGCGTGGTCTTCATGCGCGACGGCGGGATCGAGAGCGAACTCGAACTCGGCCGCCGGGACGGCGAAGGTCTCGAGCCGCGGGCGGACCGCGTCGCCGAGGCGATGCGCGACCTGGGAGTCTAGGCGGCCGCCGGGGCGAAACCCGGAACCGAAAAAAGAAAGGAAACAACATGCGCGCTTTCGTGATTATTGCCTACGCGGCCTTCTGGACCCTGATCCTCGGCCTGGGAGGCCTGGCCTCGATGGTGCTCCACGCCCCGCCTCGAGTCATGACGGCCATCACCGTGCTGTGCAGCTGGTCGCCCACCATCGTGCTCCTCGTGATGATGAAGCGGCTCAAGCCCGGCCTTTCGATCAGGGAGTTCTACGCGCGGGCCTTCTCGGGCAGGTTGCGGCCGGGCCCCATCCTCCTCGCCCCGGCCATGGCCTTCGGCGCCTCGGCCTTGGCCGCCATGGCTGTCTCGTTCGCCGAAGGCGCGCGCTTCGTCGACAGGTTCATCGTCGATCCCGCGGCCTTCCCGAAAGCCTTGCTCCTGATGGTCTTCCTCGGTCCCTCGGGAGAGGAGTCGGCGTGGCGCGGCTACCTGCGGCCGGAGTTGGAGGCCAAGTACGGTTTCCTCAAGGGAAACATCATCCTTGGCCTGGTCTGGGCCTTCTGGCACACGCCCCTTTGGCTCGTCTCGTCGGATTTCCGAGGCTGGGAAGGATTGGTCTTCGCCGCGGCCAACGTTATCGTCCTCGCCTCACTCACGGTCCTCATGGGCGTCTTCCTGAAAAGGAACGACAATCTTCTCCTCGCGTTCTGGATCCACTATTGCTTCAATATCTCCCTTATCCCGCAAGCGGGCGGCATCGGATTCTTCGTGGCGCTCTCGGTCGTCTACCTCGCGGCGGCCGCCGCGGCCGCGGCCTTCCATCTCGGCACGGATTCGCGCAGGCCCCATTCCGTCGGAGCGGCGGGGCCGTTATGATGGCGCGATGATCGATGCGGGCCGCGCCGCGGACCCGGTCGACCGAGGAGGAAAAGAATGGACATCATCGCCGATCGCTTGCGCGGCCTGGCGGGCGGCCGGGTCCTGGACCTGGCGACGGGCTCGGGCGCCTTCGCGGCCCGGCTCGCGGCGGGGCTCGCCTCCTATGACGCGATATGCGCCGTCGACTCTTCGCCCCGCGCGCTCCAGGCGGCGCGCGCGAACCTCGCGGGGCTCCGCGCGGCCCGCGTCGAGGAGGCGGACGCGGCCGCCCTCCCCTACCCCGACGCGAGCTTCGACACCGTCGCCGTGGCCAACTCCCTCCACCACTTCGCCGATCCGCGGGCAGTCCTGGCGGAGGCGGCGCGCGTCCTCGCGCCCGGGGGGCGACTCCTCGTCCTCGAGATGCACCGCGAGGCCGCGGACGCGCCGGCGGAAAGCCACGTCCTCCTCCACCATTGGTGGGCGGCGGTGGATTCTGCCGGCGGAACCTTCCACGCGGAAACACTCGACCGCGCCGCCATCCGCGCCCTCATGGTGGGCTCGTGCCTCAGCGCCGAATCCTGGGACGAAGTCCCGGGCGACGAGGACGACCCCTTGGATCCCGGACTCCTCGCCGAAATCGAGGGTGCCGTGACCGCCTATCGCGGCAAGATCGCCGCCCTGAGGGAAGGCGCCGCCCTACCCGAGGGCGCGCTCGCTGCCCTGGAGGCGCGGGGCGGGGAGCTCCTGGCCCGGGTCCGCCGCGTCGGCTTCCGCTCGGCGCCCTCGCTCTTTTTCGTGGGCCGCAAGACCGAAGGCACGGCCTAGACGGGTTCCCGCCCGCCGAGAAGGCGGCTCACGGGCACGGGGCGCGCCGGCCACAAGCCGCTTGACGCGAATTATACCGTTCGGTATAGTGCCCGCATGACGGACGAAGGCGACAACCGCACCCTCCTCCTAAACGCCGCCCTTTCGCTTTTCTCCGAGCGCGGCTACGAGGCCGTGGGCGTCGCGGAGCTCGCCGAGGCGGCCGGCGTCACCAAGCCGACCCTCTACCATTATTTCGGCTCAAAGCGCGGCCTCCTGGACGCCGTCCTGGAGGCCAAGGGCGGCGCCCTCCTCGAATCGGTCCGCGCCGCCGCCCGCTACGACCGCGACGTGCCCCTGGGGCTCGAGCGGCTCGGCTTGGCGCTCGCCCGGTTTGCCCGCGCCGAGCCCGAGTTCGCCCGGCTCAGGCTGGCCTTGAGCGTCGCGCCGCCCGCGAGCGAGGCCTGCGAGGCGGCCCGCGCCCTCAACGAGGGGCTCTTCGCCGCCCTCGAGGGCTTCTTCCGAGCGGCCGCCGCCGATCACGGCAACATGAAGGGCCGGAGCCGCGCCTACGCCGCCTCCTTCCTCGGCACCTTCGACGGCTACGCGGCGAGGCAACTCGCCGGCGCGGCGCCCCTCGACGACCGTACGGCTCGCGAGGCCCTCCGGCAATTCATGTACGGCATCTTCTCCTGAGGGCGCGCGCGCGGCGCCGCGCGTCCGCGCCACGCCGGCGTGCCGCATCACGTGTTATGCGTTTTTATTGCGCCAATCAGTATACCTACCGGTAGGTAGCACATCATTGAAACGGAGGCCACCATGACCGACTGGGCCCGCGACGCGTTCTTCTACCATGTCTATCCCCTCGGCTACTGCGGGGCGCCCGAGCGGAACGACTTCCGCTCGCCTCCCGTTCCGCGGCTCGACAAGTTGACCGAAAGACTCGACCGCGTCGCGGCCCTCGGCGCTGACGCCCTCTACCTGGGGCCCGTCTTCGAGTCGAGCGCCCACGGCTACGACACGGTCGACCACCGCGCCGTGGACCGCCGCCTCGGCGACGCGGCGGCGCTGCGCCGCCTCGCGGAGGGCTTGCGGGCGAGGGGCATGCGCCTCGTGTTCGACGGGGTCTTCAACCACGTCGGCCGCGAACATCCCTGGTTCCTCGACCTTCGGGAAAGGGGCAGGGCCTCGCGCTACGCGACCTGGTTCGCCGGCCTCGACTTCGACGGACGGAGCCCCTGCGGCGATCCCTTCTCCTACGAGGGCTGGAACGGCTGCCACGACCTCGCAAAGCTCGAGCTCCGCAATCCCGAAACCCGGGCCGAGCTCGTGGGAGCGGCCCTGTCCTGGATCGACGACTACGGCATCGACGGCTTAAGGCTCGACGCCGCCGACTGCGTCGACCTCGAATTCCAGCGCGAGCTCGCCGCGGCCTGCCGAGCGCGCAAGCCCGACTTCTGGCTGATGGGAGAGATCGTCCACGGCGACTACCGGCGTTGGGCGGCGCCTGGCCTCCTCGACGCGACTACGAACTACGAGTGCTGGAAGGGGCTCTGGTCGAGCCTCAAGGACGGCAACTACTTCGAGATCGCCCACTCCCTGCGCCGCCAGTTCGGTCCCGGCGGCGCCTACGAGGGCCTGTCGCTCTACTCCTTCGCCGACAACCACGACGTGGACCGCGCCGCCTCCCTCGTCGGCGACCCGGCCCTCCTCTATCCCCTTTATTGCCTCTTGTTCACGATGCCCGGCGCGCCCTCGCTGTACTACGGCTCGGAGTTCGGCGCCGCGGGGAAAAAGGAGGGGCATTCGGACCGGCCCCTGCGGCCCCGAATCGAGGCGATCGAGGCGGCGCCGCGGCAGCCCGAGCTCGCGCGGGCCATCGCCCGTCTCGCGGCCCTGCGCCGCTCCCTGCCCGCGCTCCGGCGCGGCGGCTACGAGGAGCTCCGCGTCGCGCCCCGCCAGTTCGCCTTCGCGCGGCGCTCGGGCGGCGACGCCGTCCTGGTGGCGCTCAACGCGGACAGCCGCGCCGCCGACCTGGCCGTCGACCTGCCTTTCCCCGCCGCGCGCCTCCGCGACGCGCTGTCGGAGGGCGAGACCTTCGAGGTCCGCGGCGGCAGGGTGGAGCTCAAGCTCCACCCCACCTGGGCGCGGGTCCTCGTCGCCTGCTGAAACGGGCTAGAAGCGGTAGACGAAACGGCCGGTCACGGGACGGTCGGCCGTCGAGGAGAAACCCGCCTGCCTGAAGCCGTAGAGCACGGCCTCGTCGATGTCCGCGTAGCCGGAGGATTCCACGACGCGGAGGTCCTCCAGGCTGGGCATCGCCCCCGCCTTGCCCGGCGCGACGGTGAACATGAGGACGACGGGCTTGAGCGGCTTGCCCGCCTTGTAGTCCGCCTTCGCCACGTCGTAGCCGGCGTCCTCCAGGACGAACCATAGGGCGTCGCGCGCGCGGAGCGCCACCGGCGCCTTGAGCATCCAGCCGTCCGCCGATCTCGCATAACTCGCCTGAAAGATGCGCTTCCGCTCTTCGGAGCCCATCGGGCTCTTGGAGCCGGCGGCGCCGCCCGGGACCCTGGCGGCCACGGCCTCGGAGACATAGAGGGGCGGCGGCATGTAGCGGTAGATCGGCACGTAGAAGCTCCGCGCCACGCGGTCGGAGCTTCCGCCGAAATTGGTCTCGTAGTCGTTGCCCGCCTCGGAGCCCTTGACCGCCGCGGGCGGCGCGGGAGGCGCAGGCGGCGCGGGCTGGCTCGCGACCTGGGCCGGAGCGGGCGGGGCGGGAGCGGGCTTGGCCGCGGGCTTCGGCGCCGGCTTCGGCGGGGGCGTTGCCGCGGGCGAGGCCGAGACCGCCTTCGGGTCCGCGGGAGGCGGGGTCGGCGGCGGCGCGGGCTCAGGCGGCGCGGGGAGGGCCGGGGCGACGGTGGGAGCCTCGGCGCCGGGGGCCGCGCTGCCCTCGGGGCTGCCCAGGCTGATCATGACCGGCCCGGCGAAATCGGAGACCTCCTCCACGCGGAAGCCTTCGACCGCCAGGACCAGGCCGGCGACGAGGAGATAGCCGGCGGCGGTAAGGCCCCAGGAACCGAGGCGCCGCCGGCGGTCCTGGGAGCGAAGCCAATCCTCCCTCATGGGGCGCCCTTGGGAGCGGCGGCGCCGCGGCCGGTCCCCGTCGCCGCCGGGCCGCCCGGCCTCGTCTGGAGGCCGACGCCGTCGACGCCGTTCGCGCGGAGGGCGTCCAGGATCGTCACCATGAGCTGGTAGGGCATGTTCTTGTCGCCCTCCAGCACGGCCTTGAGCCCCTTGTCGCCGGCGGCCTGGACCGCCTTGGCGACGAGGACGTCGAGTCCGGCGGCGGTGGTGCGGTCCCGGCCGACGTAGATCTCCTCCTCCGAGACGGCGACGATGCGGAGCTCGGAGACCGCGACGGCGGCCGAGGTCGCCGCGCCGGGCAGCTCGAGGGGGATGCCGGGGGCCGTCTTGAAGACGCTCGTGATCATGAAGAAGATGACGAGCTGGTAGACGACGTCGATGAGGGGCGTGAGGTCGATGTTGATGGTCGGCTTCAGGCGGCGTTCGAGCCTCATGCCTCGCCCCCCTCCCCCGCGGCGGACCGGGCCTTGCGGCGGCTCGCGTTGATCATGAGGACGAGGGCGTTCACCTGGTTCTCCATCTTGACGAGGATCAGGTTCACCTTCGTGACGAGGTAGTTGTAGAAGATGACCGCGGGCACGGCGACGACGATGCCGCCCACCGTCGTGATGAGGGCCTCCGAGACGCCGCGGGCCAGGATCGAGGGGTCGGCGACGGAGCCGAAGCGGCCGAGTACGCCGAAGGCCTTCATCGTGCCCGTCACCGTGCCGAGGAGGCCGAGGAGGGGAGCGATGTGCGCTATCGTGCCGAGGGCGGAGATGTTCTTCTCGAGGCGGGGCACCTCCTGCGCGGCGGCGTCCTTCAGGACCTCCTTCTGGACCGATTCGGGGTAGTCGCGGTGCTCGATGCCGACCCGCATGAGGCCGGAGAGGGGGGAGACGTTCTGGTCGCAGATCGCCAGGGCCTCGTCGAAATGCCCCTTCTCGAGGGAGTTCTTGATCCGGAGGAAGAGCTTTTCCTCGTCGACGCGGATGCGACGGAGATAGAGAAGCCGCTCCACGACGATCGCGACGCCGACGGCCGAGAGGGCCATGATGAGCCAGAGGACGAGGCCTCCCTTTACGATGAAGTCGATCATTGCAGCTCCTTCCGCTGGATTCTCGGCCGGGCTGGGCCCCGGCTCCTCCCAGTATAGCACCTTCCGCGGGACTCGCCACGAGGCCGCCGCGGACCGATGGCCGGAGAGGCCCAAGGACCGGTATACTTCCGCCCATGCGTGACAGTCCCCGGGCCATCCTGAAGCGCGTCTTCGGCTACGACGAATTCCGGCCGAACCAGGAAAGCGTCATCGAGGCCGTCCTGGCCGGCCGCGACGTCCTCGCCGTCATGCCGACGGGCGGCGGCAAATCCCTCTGCTACCAGATCCCCGGCCTCGCCGTCGAGGGTCTGGCCCTGGTCGTCTCGCCCCTCATCTCGCTCATGCGCGACCAGGTCGCCTTCCTCCGCGAACTCGGGGCGCCGGCCATCCTCCTCAACTCCACGCTGCAGCCCGAGGAATGGCGCGCCGGCGCGGCGGCCCTCCGCTCCGGCGAAGCCAAGATCCTCTACGCCGCCCCGGAAACCATCCTGTCACCGCGCGGCCGAGAGCTTCTGGCCGGCCTTCCCGTCCGCCTCGTCGCGGTGGACGAGGCCCACTGCATTTCCGAATGGGGCCACGACTTCCGGCCCGAATACCGTTACCTGGGCGGCCTCCGCGAGGTCTTCCCGGAGGCGCCCTTCCTGGCGCTGACGGCGACCGCGACCCCGCGCGTGCGCGCCGACATCCAGGCCGCCCTCCGGCTCGTCGACCCCCTCCTCGTCGTGGCGAGCTTCGACCGACCGGAACTTTTCCTGGAGGCGCGGCCGCGGGGTCCCCGCGGCGGACTCGAGGAGATCGCCGCCTTCGCCGCCGCCCGTCCCGAGGAGTCCGGCATCGTCTACTGCTTTTCCCGCGCCAGGGCCGAGGAGGTCGCCGCCTACCTGGAGGCGCGCGGCGTCGCGGCCCTCCCCTACCACGCCGGACTCCCGGCGGAGACCCGGGCCCGGAACCAGGACGCCTTCATCGACGACGACGTCCGCGTCGTCGCGGCCACGACCGCCTTCGGCATGGGCATCGACAAGCCCGACGTGCGCTTCGTGATCCACGCGGACCTGCCCAAGAGCCTCGAGCAATACTACCAGGAGATCGGCCGCGCCGGCCGCGACGGCCTTCCCGCGCGCTGCCTCCTCCTCTACGGCTACGGCGACGCGGTCAAGATGCGGGCCCTCCTCGCCTCCAAGGGCGCGGGCTTCGAGGACGAGGTGGATGCGGAGGCCGGAGCGGCCGCCGCTGAGGCCGCCGAGGCGGCCCTTTCGGCCATGCTCCGCTACGCCGAATCGCCGCGCTGCCGCCGCGTCGGCCTCCTTGCCCACTTCGGCGAGGAGTACCGACCCGGAGCCGCGGGCGGCGCGGCGCGGGGCTGCGCCGCCTGCGACGCCTGCGCGCCGGCCGAAGCCTCCGCCTCCTCGACCCAGGCCGAGGAAGACCTCACGACGGAGGCCTACAAGCTCCTGTCCTGCGTAAAGCGCTCGGGCGAACGCTTCGGGGCCGGCCACGTCGCCGACGTCCTCATCGGCTCCCGGGGCGAACGAGTCCTCGAGCTCGGCCACGACAAGCTGTCCACCTACGGCATCGGGCGCGAGTGGACGAGGTCCCAATGGATCGACCTCGCGCGCCAGCTGACGAGGAAGGGCTTTCTCCTCCGCGAGGAGGAGTACGGGGTCTTGAGCCTGGCGCCGGCGGCCTACGAGGCCTTCAAGGAGCGCTCCCCGATCTTCGGGACGCGGCCGCCCCGCGGCAAGAAGGAAAAGGCGCCCGCCGCGGCCGGTTCGGCCGGGGGCGCCGAGGCCGCCGCCATGGGACCGGGGGGCGAAGGCCTGGCCGCCGCCCTCCGCTCGCTCCGGAAGCGCCTGGCGGCGGAAGGCGGCGTGCCGCCCTACGTCGTCTTCGCCGACCGCAGCCTCTACGACCTCGTCGCGCGCCGCCCGCGGAACGAGGCCGAGCTCCTCGAGGTCTTCGGCATGGGCGCGGTCAAGGCGGGCCGCTACGGCGCGGCCATCCTGGCGGCGATCGCGGAGGCGGAGGCGGGAGCCGCGGAATAGGGCCGGCGCCTGGGTGAGGAGGCGCTGGGGCGCGGTGGAGGCCGAAGCGGCGCCGCCCCCCTAAGGATAGAGTTGCGCAACCGCCGCGATCGTCGTCACGCGCGTTGCCGGAGCGTCTACCGCCGCGATGGCGGTCGTCGCGATGATTCCCGTCGTCGCCGTCGGCACGCTGCCCGTGGTGTCAACCGAGGTCGCGGCTCCCGTCTGCCCGAGGGAAAGCGAGGCGCTCGCATAACTTGGTCCGGCCGTTGGATCCAGCTTGAGGAGCCAGAGGTCGCCCGTCGTCGGCGGTGTAGCCACGACATAGCCGGTGACGCCCGACCCCAGGAACCCTCCGCCCCAAGGGATGAGATTGAGACTGTCGCGCAGGTTGCCGCCGCAGGTCTTTTGCCACAGGACAGCGCCGCCTTCGTCGACCGCCACGATGATCCCGTCGCCGCCGCTGCCGTCCGAGGCGCTTTGGAAGCGGCCGCTCATGACGTAGCCGCCGGAGACGGCGAAGAGCGAGCCTGGATTGTCCTGCGCCACGCTGCCGTAGGCCCGCGACCAGGAAAGGCTTCCGGCACCCGTGAGCTTGTTGATCCAGATGTCGTCATAGCGCGTCGCGCTCGGGTATCGTGTCCGGCCGAAAACGGCAAAACCGCCGTCCGCTGTTTGTTGGATGGAGGTCGCGTTCTCGCTGTCGGCGTTGGCGAGGTACTCCTGCCACGATATGGCCATGGAACTCGAGAGCTTCACCACCCAGATGCGGCTCGCCGGAACGGCCCCCCCTATGATGCTGCCCGCGATCGCGACGCCGCCGTCGGTCGTAGGAATGGCGTCGTACCCAGACTCACTCCCGAACAAGCCGTCATCAAGGCGCCACTGCCCTACGGAATTTCCCGAAGAATCGAGCTTGAGGAGCCACATATCGTTGTGGATCGTGCCGGAATCGTCAAACTGCTGGGCACCCGTCACGAGGAATCCGCCGCCGGAAAGCGGCTCGACGCCGCGGAAGCTGCTGTAGTCGCCGCCGGCGAGGAGCCCCGGGAAACGCTTGCTCCAGGAAACCGCGCCGGAGGAATCAACCTTCATCGCCCATCCCAAGTATTCGGAAGCCGTGCTGGTATTGCCGACAAGGACATAACCGCCATCGGGCGCCAGGCAGAGGTCGCCGAAGCTTTCGTCATCCAAGGTTCCATAGGCGTACTGCCATACCAAACCGGCGTCGGCGCCGAACTTGAGGAGCCAAATGTCACCCAGCCCGGAGCCGAAGGAACGGGTCGTCCCGGCCAGGACAAAGCCGCCGTCGGCGGTGGACAGGAGCTTGTTTCCCGTGTCGTAAGAGGCGCCGCCGTAGGTCTTGACCCAATAGGTGGAGTCCGGAGGCTGCATCGCCGCGGTGAGGCGGACGACGGCCAGGAAGACGGGATTGTCGCAGGCTCCGACCGCGGCCGCGAGGAGAGCGGCGGCCGCCGCCGCCGCCAGAACCGCGGCGACGCGCGCAAGAAGGCGCGCCTTCATTCCTGCCATACGACCGCCTCCTTCGCGCCCGATTGGGCGGCGCGCGTCGCTTCCTCGCCCCGCGTCTCGAGGTAGGCGAACCGCTCGGCCAACGAGGGATCCGCCCTTTTCAGGGCCTCATAGGCCCGCTTGGCGAGGCCGTAGTTTTCGAGAGAGAAGTTGATCCGCGCCACCGCGAGGAGGACTCCCGGGTCCGCGGGCGCTTTCGCGTAGGCCCGGGAATAATACGCCTCCGCCTCCGCGAGCTTCCCGTCCAGGAAGGAGAGGTTCCCGAGATTGACGAGTGACGGGGCGTATTCGCCCTTCGCGACCGCCAGCTTGAACTCCGCGGCGGCCTTGTCGAAGAGCCCGTACCGGGCGTAGAGCGCGCCGAGCGCGTTGTGCGATTTTTGATCGTTGCCGCCCTTCCGCAGCTCCGCGATGAGGCGGTTCGCCTGCGGCGCCAGCTCGCGCTCGATCAGGCGGTTCGCTTCCGCGCCGTAGCGCTCGGCGATCACGGCGGTCGGCGGCGGGGCCAGGACGCCGACGCCGGGGAGCGCGACAGGCTCAAAAAAAGCCCAAGCTTCGCGGAGAGGGTAGAGCTTGGCGAGATTCCGCGCGCGCGCCTCCCGCCATTCCTTCGCGCCTTCCTGCCAGGCTTCGAGAAAGCCGCTCGCCCGCATCGTCACTTCGATCGGCACCCAGGCCCGATCGCCCTCGACCACGAGATCCTCCGGTCTTTGCTGGCGCCGGGCGGCCTCCGCGGCCGTGCCCGGCAAGGCGCAGGCCATGTAAATATGCCCGGGAACGGTGATGAAGGCCGTCTCGACGCCGACCGACTCGAGAAGGGCACAATACAGGATCGAAAGGTCGTCGCAGTCCCCTGCCCGGTATTCCAAGGTTTGGCGCGGGAACTGCAGGTAATCAATCTCATCCGGCGCCTTGGATCGGTCCGCGTAGGGAGTCTTCGGATCGATGACATAGGCGAGTCCGTGGATCCCGAGCGCCTCGTGCATGGCCAGGGCCATGAGGAGATCCTTGTCGACGGAAGTGAGGGCCCGCGCGGAAACGACTCCCGCGACATTCTTGGCGAAGGTCATGACCGAGGGGTCCTTGGGCGTGACGAAGGCCGCCGCGCCCCGGTCATCGCGCCAGGAAAGCGCGTTGCGGTCGAGGACACGAAGGCTGTCGGTCCGGGAGACCTCCCCCGGCCTGCCGACCGCGTCATACCCGACCGTCGTCACGGCGGCGGCGAGCGTCGCCTCGGTAGCCTCGAGAATCCGGTCGGTGAACAGGGCGTAAAGCTCGATCTCCGTGCTTTCGCCGGGAGCGAGCTCGCGGATCGGCGGACTTTCCTTCGGAGCGTCCATGAATTGCCGCACGTAGAAGCTCGCGCGAAGATTCTTGAGGGGGGATTTGCCGCTGTTCCGCACGACGAGCGTTCCGACGGGATTGGCGTCATAGTATTTGCGGAACACCGGGAAGATGGGGCTCAGCGCGAAAGATTCGACCTGGATTGGTCCGCTCGGCCCTTCAAGAAGGTTCCGTAGGCCCGGGTTTCTCCGAACGGGATCAGAGGCCCCGCTCCCAAGAAGGAAAGTCGCGCCCAAACTTAGTTCCAGGCCCGAAAAGAGCCCGAGACTTTGGACATAGTCGCAGTCCAGTCCAATCGCGAAGGAGGAGGGGAAGGCCATGAAAAAACCGCCACCGGCGGATACGGCCCCGCCGGAGCCGTGGACGGTGGCGTCGTCCTCCCGTAGGAAGGCATAGGAAAAACCGCTCCCCGCCCTGAGCCTGGCGCCGATTCCAGGCAGGATTTCGTAGCTCACGCCAAGCCCAAGCTGGCCGTCAATGAGTGAAAGCAGGGAGCCATCTTTCAGGCTGAGCCCGGAATACCCCATTCGTCCCAAAAAAGACAGGCCGGGGAGAAACCGCAAGGGGTATTCGTATAGGAGGTTTGCGAGAGGACCTCCCCTATAATACCCGGTGGAGGTTCCTATCGGGAACGCAAAACCCGAACGCGCCGAAAGCATCGAGTCGATGCGCCGCTCCGGATCCCGGCCTGCGGCCGCCAATGGTACAAACCCCGCCCGCTCGGCGGGAGCGGCGCGACGATCGCTCGATCCAAGCGGCAGGGTCAATCCGGCCGCCAGTCGGAGTCCGGAGCGAAGGCCGAGCTCGAGCGTGTAGGCTGCTTCGACGGACAGCTTGAGCGAGGATGACAGCGAGGCTTCCAATTCCATGCCCGTTCCGGCGGAAAAACCGCCGCCGTTCGCCCGGCTTTGTCCGTCATGGATGAATGCGTGATAATAGCCGCCTTCCCCGAAAACCCCGATCCTGAGGAAGGGCAGGAGGGAGAAGGCCAGTCCGGCTCCGGCGGCGGCCCTGACCGAGGTGACGGCGGGACCGGCGAAAAGAGGGTGAAGCTCGAAGTCCAGGGTGCCGCGCGCGTAAAGGGCCCCCGATCCGAGCGGCGCCGAAACGGCCATACCCACGCCGGGGGAAGGGTCGTAGTAGTTGACGCTTTTTCCCAAGGGCAGGGACAGCGCCGGAGCAAGGGTCAGGGAGGGGATCGGCGCGGCGGCGCCTTCGGAGGGCAATCCTTCGATAGAGGCATGCATGACGAAAAACAAGAAGGCGAACGCGATGGTCTTGCGCATTCGATTCACCCGGTTCGTCGCGCGGTGAAGCCAAACATTGCTGTATGCGGCTATAAGCGGAAGTATATTTACCTTAACGTATTTGTCAACCATCGCCCCCCGCTCAGGTTTCCACGCGATCCCCGCCCGTAGTATACTCCCCGCCCATGGAACGACTTCGGTACAAGATCATCCTGAACCCGACGGCGGGCAAGGGCAAGGCCGGCGAGCGCACGGCCGAGATACGGACGAGGCTCGCCGCGAGCGGCCTCGACTTCGACATCGCGGAGACGAAGGGCGTCTGGCACGCCGCGGAACTCGCTCGCGACGCGGGCCGCGAGGGCTACGGCGCGGTCGTGGCCGCGGGCGGCGACGGCACGGTCAACGAGGTCGTGAACGGCCTCATGCTCGCCCGCGGGCGCGGCGAGGAGCCGCCGGCGATGGGCGTCCTCAGCGTGGGCCGCGGCA
>JAEUJG010000193.1 GCA_016794765.1 Spirochaetaceae bacterium
CTTGGCCGCCGCGAAGGCGACGCCGGCGAGGGGGCCGCCCCCGAGGAAGCCCGCGGCCTTGAGCAGCATTTCAAGGAGGGTCTTGTAGACCGCGTGGCCCGAGAGGATATGGCCCACCTCGTGGCCGATGACGGCGAGGAGCTCGGCCTCGTCCCAGAAATCGAGGGCGGCGCTCGAAAGGACGATGAAGGGCCGCTCGACGCCGACGGTAAAGGCGTCGGGCTCGACGCCGCGGCGGACAAAGACCTCGGGAAGCGGCGAGAGGTCGAGGACCCGGCAGGCCTCCGCGACGAGGCGGTGCACCCCGGGGAACTGGTCGGCGGAAACGCGGGCCGCCGAGGCGAGGGCCGCGAGCCTGAAGGAACGCTCCGCGGTGGAACCGACGAGCCGGCGGACGAGGTCGGAGGCGCCGGGAACGGAGGCGAAGGCGGCGAGCGCGGCCTTGTCGGCGGGATGCTCCCAACAGGCGGGCGCGATGCCCGGAAAGGACTTTCTCTCTGTCATGCCTTTAGTATACGCATGGCGGGGGCCGGGGGCAAAGCGGAAGCGCTTGGACGCTTGGACGGTCCGGCGGTGAGCCGCTCCCGCTGAAGGATCGGGCTTGCCCGCCGCGGTACGCGCCCGCCCCTCGACCTCGATCCCCGGCCGGACGTATACTCGCGGCATGGCCAACGAAAGACCAATCGACCGGCTCAAGGCCCGCGCCAAGACGCTCAAGCATGAAACCTACGCCCTCTACCTAGCGGTCCGCGAGCCCGGGGTGCCGTGGTACGCGAAGGCCCTGGCGGCCCTCGTCGTGGGCTACGCGCTCTCCCCCATCGACCTCATCCCCGACTTCATTCCGATCCTCGGCTACCTCGACGACCTCGTCCTCATTCCGGCGGGCATCGCCCTGGCCGTAAAGCTCATACCGGCGGAAACCCTGGCGGCGTGCCGGACCCGCGCGGAAACCGAACTGGCCGGCAGGAAGCTCACGAGCAAGACCGCGGCCGCCGTCGTCATCCTGCTGTGGCTTCTCGTCCTTGGCCTCGTCGCCAGGGCAATTTTCCTGTAGGCACAAGGGAGGATCGCCATGGCGTTCACCAGCTCCAACGAGATCACGATTTCCGGCGGAAGCGAGGCCGACCGCAGGAAGGCCTTCGCGATGATCCTGGCGGCGGACTGGGGCCTCGAGCCCGCGACCGAGGACGACATCGAAACCTTGGACGGCGGCGCCCTGCGGCTCCGCTTCGGCAGCCTCGACGCCCTGCCCGAGGACGAGATCCGGAACATCGCCCCCCAGTTCCCCGACCTCGACTTCCTCCTCCTCTACCTGTCGCTCGACGGCGAGTTCTTCGGCTTCCTCCGAGCCTGCGGCGCGGACAGCAAAGAGGAAAGCGCGGATTTCCCCGAGGGCGCCCTCGCGCAGATCGAAAAGAGCGAAGAGGCGGCCCCCTTGAGCCACGTGAGGCGGCACTTCGAGGGGAATCCGGCTATCAGGCTCGGCTAAGGGGCACGTCGCGGGGCCGGGCCGCGGTCCGCGGTCGACGATCGGCCCGGCAAGGTCCGGACGGCATAACGAAATGTTATGCCGCCTTCATGGCCATTATATGGAGCCCCGGGAGCGCTCGCGGGTACCTTATCCCCACAACGGGAGGTACCCATGACCGAAGGCAGCGCCATCGTTTCCCTGGACTCGGTAAAAAAAACCTACATGCTCGGAACCACGGAAGTCCATGCCGTGGCCGGCGTTTCCTTTTCCCTCGCGCGCGGCGACTTCGTCTCCATCGCCGGCCCCTCGGGCTCGGGAAAGACGACGATCCTCAACATGATCGGCTGCATCGACACGCCGAGCGCCGGCGAGGTGCGGATAGACGGCACCATCACCTCGGGGCTGTCCGACGACGAGATCACCGGGCTGCGCAGCAGGACGCTCGGCTTCATCTTCCAGTCCTTCAACCTCATCCCCGTCCTCTCGGTGCGGGAGAACGTGGAGTTCCCCCTCCTCCTCGGCAAGGGCAAGGTGAGCAAGGAGCAGGAGGAGTGGATGGACCGGCTTATCGAGGAGGTCGGCCTCACGGATCGGCGGGAGCACCGCCCCTACGAGCTTTCCGGAGGGCAGCGACAGCGGGTCGCCATAGCCCGCGCCCTGGCGACGAATCCCCGCATCATCCTGGCCGACGAACCCACCGCGAACCTGGACTCCAAGACCGGAGAAGCCATCATCGAGCTGATGCGCAGGATCAACCGCGAGTTCGGGACCACCTTCATCTTCTCGACGCATGACCCCAAGATCGTCGCCGAGGCCGACCACGTCATCCGCCTCAAGGACGGCCTCGTCGCCGAGAACACCTTGGCGCGACGCGCGAACGGCGGGGGGGAGGCCGCGAAATGACGCGCCTCGTCCTGAAGATGGCGGCGAGAAACGTCCTCGAGCACCGGCGGAAATCCGTCACCGTCGGCGTCATCGTGGCCGCCGCCGCCTGCCTCTTCACCTTGGGCTTCTCCGTGCTCGACACGGCCTCCGAGGGAATACGCAAGGAGTTCCGCAACCGCATCACCGGAGACCTGTACGTGACCGCGAAAACCCCCAAACCCCTGAGCGCCTTTTCATGGAAGGACATGAACTCCCTGACGGAGCCGGTGCCCCGACTGGAGGGCCACGCCAAGATCAAGTCCTACGTCGAGGGTCTCGCCGGGGTGGAATCGGCTACCTCGAGGGCCGTCGGGGTCGTGCAGGTGACCAGCGAGGGCGGAACCGGGAAGCCGGGCGCGGCGATGCTGATGGGCGTCGACACCAACGACTACGAGAAGGCCTTCCCCGACGGCATTCGGGTCGCCGGCGGCGCTTCGTGGACCAAGGGCTCGGGCGGCCTCATCGTCTCCGACATGGCCGCGGGGACGGTGGGACGCGAGGCTTCAAAGCCCGGTTCAAGCCTTACACTCTCGTCCATGGGAATGGGAAGCGCGATCAGGGAGGCGGAAGTCCTGGGCGTCCTCGAGCCGGAAGATTCCAATCCCCTGCTGAGTCTCCTTTCCTATGTCGACATCGATACCCTTCGCCACCTGCTCGGATACTATCTTGAGGATGGCGGCGAAACCGGCGGGACGCCCGGCGCCAAGGTCGCGCCCGCCGCCGCGCCGAACGAGGACGATCTCTTCTCCGTGGATACGGTCACCGTCGGCGATCCGGCCGGCGGGTCGGGAGGTGACGTGGCCAAGCTCCTAAGCGGCCTCGCCGACCGGGAGCCGCCGAAGATCGATACGGACGCTTGGCAGTACATCGTCGTCAAGGTCAAGAAGGGCGCCTCGGTGGACGGCGTCCGGGCGACGATCGAGGGATTCATCAAGGCCCGGGGGCTCGACGCGACGGTCTACGGATGGCTCGACGGCGCGGGCCAGATCGCCTCGACCGTTCTTTCGATCAAGGACATCTTCAACTACATCGCCGCGCTCATAGCCCTGGTCGCCCTGCTGATCATCATGAACGCCCTCGTGATTTCCGTCACCGAGCGAACCGCCGAGATTGGCACGATGCGCGCGATCGGCGGCACCAGGAACTTCGTCAAGGAGCTCATCGTCACCGAGACGGTGTTGCTCTCCTCGGTCGCCGGCGTCGCGGGCATGGCGCTCGGGGCGGCGGGCGTCTGGCTGACGCGCCTCATCGGCTTCAGGACCGACAACTTCATCTTCAAGATCCTCTTCGGCGGCGAGGTCTTCAGGCCTGACCTCTCGCTCCCGGGTTGCGCCATCACCCTGGCGGCGGTCGTGGCCATCGGCGTGGTGGCCAGCCTCTACCCGACCAAGATCGCCCTTCGCGTATCGCCCTCGGTGGCGATGCAGCGGGATTAGGAGTACATGATGAACATCTGGAAGACGGCGGCGCGCAACGTGTCCCGCCAACGGCGAAGGGCCGTCCTTCTCGGAGGGGCGGTCGCCCTCGGGTCCGGCATGATGGTGCTGGTCGATTCCCTCACGGGAGGCATGGCGGCCGCGATGAAGGCGAACGTGACGGCGGCCAACGTGGGCGAACTCTACGTCGCGGGTTCCGTCTGGCGGGAGAACGGCACCGCCTCCAAGCGGCTCGACGACGAAAGCACGCTCGCGGCGGTCATGGCCGACGCGGGGCTCAAGGTCACGAAGAGCCTCAGGAAGACTTCCGCGGAGACGACCCTCGTCTTCGGTTCGAAGACCGTCCGCCTGGGCCTCTCGGGCATCCCCTGGGACGGGGCGAGCTCGGCCCTCGGCGAGCCCCAACTTTCCTCGGGCAACCTGGACGGCATGAAGGACGCCTCCGGCATCATCCTTCCAAAGGACGCGGCCGATCGCCTCGGCGTGAAGGCGGGCGAATCCATACTGGCGCGCGCGACCACGGTGACCGGCCAAGTCAACGTCCTCGACTTCGTCGTCGCGGGCATACTCGCCCCTTCCGGAGGAGACATGTTCACCTCGGCCTATGCGCGACTCGAGAAGGTCAACGACCTCGTCAACCTGCCCAAGGACGGCGCCCAGCAGACCAACTTCTACCTGGCCAAGGGCGGCGATCTCGACGCGGCCGCCGACGCCATCCTGGCGGGACTGCGCGCCAAGGGAGCGGTGGTGGCCGACCGGGTCAAGACAAGCGCGGATCCGATGGCCAACGGGGGCCCCGGCGAGGACGGCGGACTTCCCGGCATGAGCTTGGGCCTGTCGGCCACGAAGCTCGAACCCTGGTCGGGCACCAAGTATACGATCAGCACCCTCGACGAGGTCGCCAGCCAGTTCATGACCCCGATCATGTCGATCAAGAGCATCGGCGCCATCGTCTTCGTCGCCCTCCTGGCCATCTGCATGGTCGGCGTCGTCAACACCTTCCGCATGGTCCTCCTCGAACGGACCCGGGAAATCGGGACGATGCGCGCGATGGGCGTGAAGGCCCGCGAGGTGATGCGGCTGTTCCTCGCGGAGGCGGTCATCATGACGGGCGGCGGCTCCCTCTTCGGCATGGCGGTCGCCTTCATCCTCATGCCCGTCATGTCCATGTTCGAGAGCGCGGGCGGCGGCGTGTTCGCGCTGTTCCTGCGCGAAGGGCACCTTTACTTCCAGCCCAGCGTCTCCGGCGCCTTGAGCTGCGTCCTCTTGACGATCGTCGCGGGATCCCTCGCGGCCCTGTTCCCCGCCAGGCAAGCGGCGGCTCTCCAACCCGCCGTGGCCCTGCGCGGCATCTGAGAAGGAGCTCACCATGTCGAAGCGATCAAGAATCCGCGCCTTCCTCTTCCTGTCGTTCCTCGCGGCGTTCCCCGCCGCCTATGCCCAGACCGCGGACGCGAATCCCGACTTCCGGAAGATCCTTACCCTCATCGACGAGCGGTCGACCTTCCCCAAGATCGACTTTTCCGCGGTCGTCCAGATGAAGACCACCGATCCCGAAAAGGGCGACTCCGACGAAAAATCGGCCTTTTTCCGCAGGGACTCCCTGGACGCCTTCCTCATCCTGCAGCTCGAGCCCTCCACCAAGAAGGGCCAAGGCATGCTTCTGGTGTCGGACAACCTGTGGAAATACGACCCCGTCAGCCGCAAGTTCAGCCACTCGTCGCTCAAGGACAACTACGGCGACAGCGCGGCCAAGAACTCGGATTTCCGCTCCTCGAGCAAGGCCAAGGACTACAAGGTCGCCGCCGCCTCTTCCGGCGCGTTGGGCAAGTTCGACTGCTGGATCCTCGAACTCGAGGCCGTCCGCGACGACGTGACCTACCCCTTCATGAAGCTGTGGGTCTCGAAGTCCGACAATCTCCTCCTCAAGGCCGAGGAGTACAGCCTCACGAGGCGGCTCCTGCGGACCTCCCTGTTCCCGAGCTATTCAAAGCTGGCCGACAAGTACATCGCCACGCGCTCCATTTTCCAGGATGGTCTCGTCGCCGGCAAGCGCACCGAAATAATCATCACCGACCTCTCGGTGAAGGCGCTGCCCGACGACATGTTCACGAAGTCCTACCTCGAGAAAGTGGGCAAGTGAGATGACGGCCATGAACGCGAACCGACCGAGCCGGAACGCGGTCGCCTCCCTGCTGCTGCTGGCGTCGCTCATCGCGTCGCCGCTCCTCGCGGCCCAGGAGGCGAACTCCTCCGAAAGCGATGACGAACTCTTCGGCGACGCCGCCTTGGTCACCGTCCCGACCGAAACCGCCAAGGACATCGCCGGCGCCGGTTTCGAGACCTCGAAGGGCCTCCTCTTCGGCGGCGACCTCTCCCTGGTCCAGAGCGTGGACCTGTGGAACGGAAACCTGAGCCAGGCCAAGGGGATGCGGACGCAGAACCTCGGCCTCAACTTCGACGCCAGGCCGAGCGACTCATTCCGCGTCTACGGACGAGGCCAGTACACGATGACGAGCGCCGTGATGGACGGGACCTTCTCCATCCAGGAACTCTTCGCCGACGTGAGCTGGAACCGGACGGTCAACCTCCGCGTCGGCAAGCAGGCCGCCAACTGGGGAGTGGGCTACTGGTGGAGCCCGGCGGACATCCTCTCCCTCTCCGCCATCGACCAGTCCGATCCGTCGGCCAGGCGGGCCGGGCCCGTGGCCATCAAGGCTTCCATGCCGATCGGGCTCAACCAGGCCTCGATCTACGCCACGACCGACGCGACGGACAACATCGACCAGATAGGCTTGGCGGGCCGTTTCGAGTTCGTCCTCGGCGACTCAGAGTTCGGCCTGGGCGGCTACTACCGCCGGGACGGCGAGGTGAAGCCGCGCCTCGTCGGCACGGCGACGGTGAAGTTCCTCGGCGTCAACTGGTACGGCGAGGCGGTGGGCTCCTTCGGTTCGGAAGTCCCGACGGTCGGTTTTGCCTCGGGGAGCCCCGTCGTGTCGACGAGCGACGAATTCTTTTTCCAGGGAGCGGCGGGGTTCACGTGGACGGCCACGGACCAGGAGAAGCGCTGGAACATCGTCGCGATGGGCGAGTACTACTTCAACGGCCGCGGGGCCGAGGACGCGGCGGCCTACGCCGACCACCGCGCCCAACTCCTCGGCCTCGTCGCCGGCGGCGCCCTGGGCGGCTCCGACCTCCTGGGTTACGGCCGCCATTACGCGGGCCTGTACGCTTCGGCGGAGGACCTCTGGTCCAGCGGACTCGGCCTCGTCGCGGAGTGGCGTTCCAACCTGGGCGAAGCCTCCGGGTACGGCCGTCTCGTCGCCGCCTACGAACCCGTGGCCGATTTCCGCGCCGAGGCCGGCGGCGAGATCCACTACGGCCCCGACGGCGGCGAGTATGTCTTCATGAACGGGACGGGCGAAGCGGGTTACGCCGTCGCCTCCCTGCGGCTCTGGACCAGGACCACGATCGATGTCGCCTATCCTCTCTACGGCGAAGGCGCGCGGCCTCGCCTGACGCTTGTCGTCTCCGGCCGGTTCTGACGCGCGGCCGCGGATTGATTCCCGGGGCGGATCGGCCTACAGTATAGGGTGACGTGGAGGTTGGCCGATGCAGGGCAGGGTGCTTGTGGTGGATGATGTTCCCGAAATGTCCGAGCTGGTGAGCGCCTACCTCGGCGTCGAGGGGCTCGAGGCCCGGGAGGCGGGCAGCGCGGAGGCGGCCGAAGCCATCCTGGCCGACGACCCGGGTTTCGACCTCATAATTCTCGACCTGAACCTTCCCGGCATGGATGGCTTCGAATTCCTCCAGCGACTGCGCCGGACGAGCACGGTTCCCGTGATGATCGTCTCGGCGCGGGACGAAGACGAGGACGTGGTGGCGGCCCTGGGCATAGGGGCCGACGAATACCTCACGAAACCCTTTTCGCCCCGCGCCCTCGCCGCGCGGGCGCGCGCGTTGATCCGCCGGCACAAGGGCTATTCGCGCCCCGACGAGGAGGGCCGGACGCTCCGCTTCGGCCCCTTTTCCCTCGACCTCGACAGCGGCGTCCTCCGCCGCGGCGACGGGCGCGTCCCCCTGTCGGCCAAGGAATTCGCGGTCCTCGCCTACCTCGCCGGGGAGAAGGGCCGGCCCCGCAGCCCGGAAGAGATCTTCGGCGCGGTGTGGGACCGCAAGTACGGCGACATCACCGCGGTCGGCGTCTACGTGCAGCGCCTCCGCCGCAAGATCGAGGACGATCCTTCGGCGCCCCGCTATCTTGTCACCGAACGCGGTTTCGGCTATCGCCTCGACGCCGCGGGCGACGCTCCCGCCGGGAACGGCGCTTGAATGCGGTTGCGCACCCAGCTCATCCTCCTCTCCATAGGCATCATGGTCTTGCCGCTGGTCTTCCTCGCGGCGTGGATGCTGCCGGGAACGGCGAGCGGCGAAGGGGCTCCATTCCTGGCGGCGGCCAAGGCCCAACGCTATCTCGCGGGCCTCGAAGGCGCGACGGCTTCGCTTCCGGCCTTCACCGCCAAGGCCCGGGACTCGGGAGGCCTCGCCGCGGCGGGATTTGGCCCCGGCGGGGAAACGGTCTTCAGTGTCGGGAAGGACGGGCCCGCGAACCCGCTTTTCTCGCCGGAGCCGCCGGCGCCCGGGAGGGAGGCTCCCGAAGGCGCGGCCTTGCTGCTTTCCCGGCGCTTCGAGATCCAAGGCTACGGTCCGGTGCGGGTCTACGCGCACGTGCAGCATCTGGGTGACGGCGACATTGGACTCGATCCGACCCTGGTTCTCCCCTTCGTGCTGTTGGTCTTCGCGGCGGGCCTCAGCGTCCTGATCGCCCGTTCGCTCAGGAGGTCGCTCGACCGGCTGGCCGGCGTGGCCGGCCGCTTGGCGTCGGGCGAGTTCGAAACGCCGGTTCCTGCGACCGGACGGGAAGACGTGGCGCGCCTGGAGGCCGCGCTCGAGGAGCTCAGGCTCGCCCTCCTCGACGGGCGCAATCGGCGCGCCAGGCTCATAATGGGGGTTTCACACGACTTCCGCACGCCTATCGCCCTCATCCGCGGCTACGCCGAGGCCCTGGAGGACGGCGTGGCGCCCGACCGCGGGACCGAAGCGCGGTATCTCGGCGTCATCAAGGACAAGACGGCCGAACTCGAGGCCCTCGTCGACGACCTCCTCGGCTATGTCCGGATGGAAACCGACCAGCGCCGCGGCGATCTCCCGACGGTGAAGCTCCGCGACTTCTTCCGCGCGCTCGCGGCGGAATTCGCCGAGGACGCGTCGATGGGCGGCAGGTCCTTCTCCTTCATCGACCGCGCGGACGGCGAACCCGCCGCGCCCCTCGAGGGCAACGCCGCGAAGCGCGCCTTCCGCAACCTCTTCGGCAACGCCATGCGATATACGGAGCGGGGCGGTTCGGTCGTCCTCGAGCTCGAAGGCGGGGCGGGCGGCTTTTCGGCTTCGATCATCGACGACGGGATCGGGATAGACCCCAAAGACCTCTCGGCCGTCTTCGATCCCTTCTTCCGCGGAAGGAACGTCGGTACCCGCCTCGGTTCCGGGCTTGGCCTCGCGGTGGTCAAGAGCGCGATCGACGCCCACGGCTGGCGCATCCACTGCGTCAGCGAACCGGGGCTCGGGACACGCTTTACCGTGATGATTCCCTGTGGCTGATCCCGGAACGGCGCGACGCTTCCGCGCTCCGGCGCCTGCCCCAAACAACGGGAACGCCGAGTTGAAGCGCCAGCCTCGTCGTCCGCCGCGCGCCTACTCGATGCTGATCATCACCGGCACCGGCCTGAGCATCCCGAGCGCCGCGGGCGTGTCGCTCGGAAGGTTCATGACGCGCCGCTTGCCGTCTGCGCAGGCCAAGATGAGGGCGCTGGAGCCGCCGCCGTCCAGGTTGACGGCGTCATAGGCGCCGAGCTCGTCGCGGAAAAAAGCGCCCCACTCGGTCGTCGTCATTCCCATGCTGTAGCCGGGACGGCGCCCGTCGACGACGGCCAGCCAAAGCCTGCGGCCCGTCGCGTCGACGCCGATCCCGCTGCGGGGATGGAGCGTGTCGTCGCCGGGCTGGGCGACGCCGTTGTCCACGATGAGGGCGAAGGCGCCGGCGGCGGCGCGCACCGCGCCCGCCGGCTTCTCCCCCATGCCGCCGATGCCGACCCGGCCGTCCTCCAGGGACCAGACGCCGCAGCCGGTGTCGAAGGCTTGCCGCTCCACGCCGTCCTCGACGACCCAGCCCATCATCTTCACCGGCCTCCCGTCGTACCACAGCGGTTTGTTCGCCGCCCCGTCCGGATCGTCGGGAAGAGTCCAGAAACCGTTGGCGTTGATCATGGCGAGGGAGCCGCGCCGATCGGCGATCGCGAGCGGATTCACGAGCTCGGTGTTGGCCGGACCGTCGCCGTCGGGATCGGGGGCGGCGCGCACGCGGAACCCCGCGCCCGCGGCGTCGAGGTCGATCTCCACGACGTGGATCCGGAGCTCGCGCGGCGAGGCCAGCGCGTACTCGCGGTAGCTTGCTCCCTTCGACGGTGCCAAGAGTGGCGCGCAGGCCGCCGGGCCGAGGGCGCCGATGGCGGCCGCCGCAAACGCCCCGATCGAAGTCCGGACCAGGCGCGCACGGCGACCACCGGCGCCGCGCCGCCGTTCAGCGCGCACGGAAGGCCACCCCGGAAAAAAGATAGATGTCCGCGCCGCTTCTCGCCCCGTCGCGACGGAGGAGGTTCGACCATTCAAGTCCGGTGAACAGGGTGAAGGAGCGCGCGTCGGCGAAGAGGGAGAGCCGCGGAGCAAGTTCGGCGGCGTCGCTCCAAAAGCGAGCCTCCAGGCTCGCGGCAAGGCCCGCCCCGCCGCGTTCGAAACATACCGCGGCCGACACTTGCGGCGCCGGGGAATAAACCCAGTTCGAAGCGACGCGCCCGAAGCCGCAATGGAGCCCCAATCCGCCGATCGCGGCCAACCGACCTCCGAGAACGGCCGCGGAGGGCGAGGCGGCCTCCACGCCGAGGAAGGCGGCGTAGGAATACACCGTGTCAAAGCGGAAGCGCCCGGCGAGGGCGACGGGGCCGAAAACGGGAGCCGTCGCGCCGCCGATGGCGAGCCCCGGGCGGGTCGACTGCAGGGAGAAGCCCCCGAGCTCGGCGGTCAGGCGCCGGCCAAAAAGACCGGGCACGGCGGTCGCGGCCGGTTCGCTTCCGGCGAGCGGCGCGGCGAAAGCGGTGAGCATTCCAACCAATGCGGCGATAAACGAAACTCGATGTCGTACCACGATACTGTCCTCCCGAATCACTCACCCGGAGGATAGCTTCGCGCGAAAAACCGGTCAACAAGCGGGGAGTTTCATGCCGGGCTTTTCGGTCACCTCGATCCTGAAGGCGTCTCCGACGAGGGATCGCCACAGCCGCCCATTCGCCTGCGCCGCCAAGGCTTGCGCGATCTCCAGGGAAACCTCCCCGCGGGTCGCCACGACAAGGTCGCCATACACGGGCTTTTCGGCGCCGCCGCCGCGCGAGACGTCAAGGAAGATCGCGGCCGTACCGCGAACAAGCGCCAGTTCGAGGGCCCGCGGCGCGGCGGATCCCGCCTGACGGTCGGCGAGGAACATGAGAAGCTCCGCGGAGGCGAGCCCCAAGGGCAAGGCGAGTTCGGGGGCCAGTTCGATCGCCTCCGCCTCCACGGCGATCCGCAGTTCCCGTCCTTCGTTCCACGATACCGCAATCCCGGCGGAGAGCTCCGAAAGGTAGCTCCGCATGTCGATCCGCGCGATGGACTCGTTGCCGTACAGCTGGTCGTGGACGAGAGCCATCCCGAGAATCCGGGAACGCATCTCGGCGAGGGCTTCCGCTGCCTCCGCGCATTCGACCGCGCCCATCTTGAGGGAGATCAGGCTCGCGATGACCTGGAGATTGTTCTTGACCCGATGGTGCACCTCGCGGAGCAGGGCCTCGCGTTCCTCGATCCGTTTCGCCAACTCGGTCTCGTGGAGGGTCCTGGCGCCGATCTCCGCCTGGAGCCGGAGGTTCAGCGCCTCGAGGCCGGCGGAGCGCTCGCTCATGGTGTCGACCATCGCGTCGAGGCTCTTCTCCATCGACGCGATCTCGTCATCCCCGCCGGCGTGGAAGCGCGTCCGGTAATCGCCGAGGGCCACCGACGCCATCGCCGCCTCGAGCCGCGCGAGCCTCTTCGCGACGAGCCTGTCGAAGGCGCTTTTCGTACCGAGGAAGGAGCCGAAGATCGCCGCCGCGCACAGGATGGCGGTCACGATCGTCGACGCCGTCCGGAACCGACCGAGGTAGCCCCTGTCGAACTCGAGAACCGCCCAAGAGGAATTCCGGTTCGAAGCGCCGACCTCGGTGAACAGCGGGATCAAGGTCGTTTCGTTCCACCGCCGCCGCGAGACCAGGTTTTCGCCCTGGCCGGCAAGCCGCGCCAGCCGGGGTAGGTCCGATCGTGAGGAGGAGAACAGGGACGACGCTGACTCGCCCGACGTGACGATGACATCCGTCACGCGATACAGCTTGTCGCCGCCCGCGGCGGGCGACGCCGTGTCCGGAAAGGCGAGGCGGAGCAGTTCCTGAAAGTCGCTTCCGTCGTAGACTCTGGCAAAGGCCAGGTTGACGCTCGATGACACCTCAAGGATCAGGTCCGACCCCGCCGGACTCAAGTATTGGTAAAAATTGAGCGCGCCGGTGCTGACCGAGTGGGCGATGTGCTGGTCCACGACCTGCCCCTGGCCCCGGAGCCCCAGGAGAAAACGCGCGAACTCCCCGCCCAGCGAGAAGAGGTCAAGACCGAGATCCGGCGCGTAGGTCGTGGCTTCCACCC